>CAYIHV010000040.1:0-6081 GCA_964363315.1 uncultured Candidatus Saccharibacteria bacterium | reverse complement strand
GAAGGGAATTCTCGCAAACAAAAGGATGATTGTAATAATATATGCAAGGAGGAGGTATGAGGAAGATGCCACGGCAAGGCCAAAAAGAGGAACCCAAGAAAAAATAGCGGTAAGAAACACGGCAAACATTGTGATAGGAATGACAGGAAGCACGAAAATATTCACAATGATTCCGATAAGAGAAATACTCCCCATCTGATATAAAATGAGAGGAAGGACAAACAATTGTGTCGCAATGGTCGTTACCATGATTTCTCTTAAGGTTATGTATTTCACCCACATAAAATATTTGTCTATGACAGGGACGAGCGTGATGATTGCGAGTGTCGCCATGAAGCTAAGCTGGAAAGATATGTCATAAAGGAGGATGAGGGGGTTTATTGCGACCATAATCACTCCCGCGATACAAAGCCCGCGAAAAGCATTGTTCTCACGCCCCGCCATGCGCGCGAGGATCACCACAAGCACCATAATTGTCGCTCGTATGACGGTTGCTCCTCCACCAACCATAACCGCAAAAAGTATCACCGCGAGAATACTGAAGACAAACTGAACAATGGTTGGCATAAATATGATTATGCGCGCGACAACAGATGCTACAATGGCAATATTGTACCCCGAGAGCACAATAATATGGGAGACTCCCGTTTCACGGAACTTTTGAAGGAGCTCCGCGCCGAGCGATTGTTTAGCCCCCAAGAGAATCCCTCCCGCGAGCGCGGCTTCGGGCTCGGGAATAGACTGCGCGATGTTTCTCATAAGCGCGCGCTTCAGGGTAAAAAGTTTTTCATAAATAACATTTCCTTTGTGGTGGGCAATGAGAGAAATTTTCGGAAAATACATTTGATAGTGAATATCATCTTTGGCAAGATACGCGCGGTAGTCAAAAGGATTGGTCTCCCCCTTCGTCTTAAGATTTTCTGGTACGGCTATTTCCCCCACAAGCTCCGTTTCGTCTCCATAGAGAAAAGAAGAATATGCGGACACACGCGCAAGGATGAGAGATGGTCGCTCGAGAGTTTTCCATGTTCCATCCTCAACGACACTCTGCGCTCTAATGATAATATTTGTGTAGTTCTCTCGGATATCGGGCTCCTGAATGACTATCCCACGTATGCGCGCGATATCTGGCAAAAGAGAATCGAGCGAATGGATGCCCTGTCGCATCATTGAAATATCTACGCGCGCTACGCCAATGGCGCACCCAAAAAGAATCAATGAAACTAAAAAACTTTTCTGTGTTATGAAGACATATTTGAATGAAGAAAGGATGACCATGGACATCATCGCGAGCAATATCGCAAAAGAGATACCGAATCCCGCAACACTCTCAAATAGAACCCCGCTCATGAAACTTATGATAAGAACATAAAAATATGTATCGTTCATTCCCTCTATTCTACCTCATAGTATTTTACAAAGTAACTTTTATTTGCTACGCTCATAAAAGATATCAAAAAATGACACAAGGGGGTGCGCCATGGGCATTAGCAACGAGAACATCTTTCTTATCAAGGAAGATCTTCCGCTATCGCGGATTGCAAAATTTTTTAGGCCTCAAGACAATAGGACGAAAGAGTTCCTCGCAAGCGGGCAATGGAGTCCATCTCGTTCTTATGAAGGGCACTTGGTAAGAGAGGAGATTCTTAAAAAATCTGTAACCATTGCGATTTGCACGGCTCCCAAGGGGGAGACCTTGCGAGGAGTTCTTAAGGCAATAAGCACGGACGGATGGGACTATGCAACTCTTGGTGGTTGGTATAGATACCACACCAAATTTCCTTTCCGCAAGGGAGAGATTATTGTTACCCCGGGCACCACTTACTTGGATGAAGATTATCGTGAGTGGATTCCCTTCGTTTCTTCTCAGGAGGATATTTCATTCTTTCAGAAGATAATAAGAAGGAGGAATGAGATAGTCGCTGAGATCATTTTGAGGCCCATGAGCGATCTGACGAGATTCCAATCAGAGAAACGGATTCTCGTCTCCCGCACCATCAAGGAGGAGAAAATCTCTTAATCCTCCCAAGATATCAAAAGAGCCGTCGTAACAATGACGGCTCTTTTTTACATAATTTCTTATCACTTTTTGTCACTCAATATTCCTCCAGAGGAGCAATGTATCCCGCTCGTCTTTGGCGTTTAAGGTTTTTCTAAATTTTACATTTGGCACGCCTTTTACTCGTCGTTCGCATTCGGCCCAAGTGCTATGTTTCATACATTTGCCATTTACTAAGCTCACATATGAATACGCTTTCTCTTTCGTTCTTGTTTTTTTTGCGGCAAGAAGTTTTTGATTTCCTAAATTGTGAGTGAGGTCGATGATGTATTGCGCGCGACATTCCTCAAAAAGTTTCACATTTTCTCCGAGAGCTTTCTTTGTCGCAATCTCATCCACGCGTTCATTGCCGGCGATGCCCGCATGTCCCGGAGTGTAGTTCCACAAAATCTTTGATCCGCTCATACGGAGATCCGCGGTGACACCAGCGAGAGTTTCCCAAAGATCACGGTTGGCAACTTCTTTTTTCTGAGTGTTCTTCCATCCATTTTTTTGCCACCCAAAGACCCATCTTGTGATGCCATTGATCACATACCTTGAGTCTGCGCACACATCAATGGCAAACGCGCTTCCAATATCCCGTACGAGTTCAAGCGACTTGATCGCCGCGACAAGTTCCATCTTATTGTTGGTGGTGTGATTGTCTCTCCCCCCTATTTCAGTTACCATCTCTTTGGTTGCAATGATTGCCCCCCATCCCCCGGGACCAGGATTTCCTCGCGAAGAGCCATCGGTGTAAATGATAATTTCTGAAAGTTTCATAATAATTTTAGTCTACGCTTTTTTTACTATTTTCACAATTCGTAATCTCAGTTCACGGCTATTGCGAAATGTATTCAACTCCATCGTTGCAATAAGAGAAGCGTAGTCCCCTGCTTCAAATTTTTTATCTTCTGCCTGCCCGCCACTGCCTATCGCTCCATAATGAGCAGTAGGCGATGGCAGGCGGGCAAAAAACAAGATTGCCTTTATTGACGAATCATTGAAAGAGAATTCGAGATGTGTTTTCTCTTTGCCAAAATAACGGACATTTGAAATCCTCACCTTTTCAAAAAGAAATGTCGGTTTTGGATTCCCCACACCAAACGGCGCAAACTTTTCTATTTGCTTCCAGTTTGTTAAGTTCACTTCGTTGAGTGAAAGAATTG
Organism: uncultured Candidatus Saccharibacteria bacterium; assembly: GCA_964363315.1. GTDB lineage: Bacteria > Patescibacteriota > Minisyncoccia > Phycocordibacterales > UBA1550 > UBA1550. The sequence goes on along the minus strand of CAYIHV010000040.1, from coordinate 2,874 downwards.
TGTCCACCGAAATCTCCGCTCCTTCTTTTTCTTTTCGCACCGCTTGATACGCTTTTACGAGCTCTTCTTCCAGTGTATGGATCGCGTCATTTGAAACAGAAAAACCTCCGGCTTCTTCGTGTCCTCCCATATTGGTGAACACGCCTTCACGCACGCTCTCCATCAACTCGACCACACTCACCGTACCATTCGAACGGCACGAACCTTTGATGCACCCATCCTCATTACGACCCCACACGAACATGGTCCGTTCGTAGGTTTCTGACAAACTTGATGCGACCAATCCTACCAGTCCCGGTTTCCATAGCGGATTGCCGATGACGACAATCTCTTTCAAAAAATTGTCCCGCGCGCGCGCCTCGAGATGCTTTCTTGCCTCCTTCACCATACTCGCAACCAACCCTTTGCGTGTATCGTTCAAATGAATGAGTTTATCTGCGCACATGTCCGCTTCAATGCGGGTTTCCGCAGACAAAAGCAAAAATGCGAGCATTGGGTCGCCGACGCGACTTGCCGCATTTATGCGTGGGCCTATCATAAAACCAATATCATCTTCCGTAACATTTTTTTGAGCCATACTCATCTTTGCAAGAAGCGCGATGAGTCCATATCTACGCGATTTACGCATAACCATGAGTCCGTATTGCGCGAGCGCGCGATTTTCGTTTTGGAGCGGTACCATATCCGCGACCGTGGAGAGTCCCGCCATATCAAGGAGCCACTTTTCCCACCCTATGGGTATCTCCCATAATTTACCGCGACGCGCGAGGAGCGCGCAAACAAGTTTCCATGCTACTGCCGCTCCACAGAGCATTTTGTCATGATATGTATCCCTTGCCTGCTTAGGATTGATGATTGCATACGCGCGCGGAAGCGTATCTGATGGAAGATGGTGGTCGGTAACAATGACATTCATACCGAGAGCGTTCGCATGCGCAATCTCGGCAACATCGGTAATCCCACAATCGACCGTAATGACAAGCGTTGTTTCGCGAGAAGCAAGCGCATCAAGCGCTTTTGTGTTGAGCCCATACCCTTCGCTGTTACGGTGCGGGATATACACTTCAAAATTTTCATATTTGATTTTTTTTAGGAAATCATTAAAGATGACTGCGCCAGGAATGCCGTCGCAATCATAGTCGGCATATATCGCAATGTGCTCATTCGTATCAATCGCGCGGATCACGCGTTCCACTGCTTTCTCCATGTTTAAAATTCCAAACGGGTCGCGCACATCGCGCGTAAAATCAGGAGACAGAAAATGTTCAGCGTCTACCGTGTTCGTAACCCCACGATTTTTTAGAAGCGTTTGGGTGAGAGGCGGGTAACTCGAGAGGTCTGACGACATAATGGGCATTTTACCACAAACAGATACCTAAGGTCGGTCCTTGGGAATTTGCATTAAGGACCGACCTTAGGTATCCTACAAATATGAATACCTGCCTCTTCTGCAAAATCATCACTGGCGAAATTCCTTCGCAAAAAGTCTATGAAGACGAGACTGCTCTCGCATTTCTTGATATCCATCCCATCAATATCGGGCATACGCTTGTGGTGCCAAAAACACATCACGCAAACCTCTATGAAACACCAGACGAAATTTTGGCCCATTTGATTGTCGTTGTAAAAAAACTTTCAGTTGCCGTAAAGACAGCGATGAAGGCCGACGGTATCAATATTGAAATGAACAACGATCCCGTCGCTGGTCAAATTATTTTTCACTCCCACATCCACATTGTTCCACGCTTTGAAGGCGACGGCTTCAGGCACTGGCACGGCGCGCGCGATTATAGAGATGGGGAGATGGTGAAAATCGCCCAAAAAATTTCCGAGAAGCTACAACTCAGGCCAATAAGGTGGTAGTAATTCTTTACCGTTTATTAGAATTTTTTTTATAGCAAAAATTTCAATATGGTAAGTGGGCATTTTATTTTTTATGGCGTGATCTCGTCTATTCCAATTATCGTCCATCTTTATACAATTTAATTGGTTATCTTCTAAAGATATAAATTTGTAAATTCCATCTTCGCCAGTCTTACCCCATGGTGTATCTTTGAATGTGATATCAATATCATCCAATTTCTCGATTTGATTAGATTCAAAAAATTCAGAGATAATCTTAAACAATTTCTTTCTTTTTTCTGCGTCTATTCTCTCTTTTGCTTCTTCCTCTTGTCTCTTTTTTGTTTCTTCCTCTATTTCTTCTGTCTTTTGGCGGTCATTACTTTTTCTACCTCCATTTCGATATCCATTTTTTCTTTCTGTTTTTCAGTGGCCATTAATAATTTCTTTCCTTCTTTATCAACCTCATACTCCGCCCCACCCTTAAAAAGCTCCGCGTCCGAGATCGTGCGCGACTTTTCAAGCTCTGCAATCTCCTCCGGCGTATACTGTTTCGGTTGTTCAATTTTTGGTTCCATATTTTTGATATTAATTACTACTACTGATTATTACCAATACCCTCATTTTACATTCTACCCCCCTTGTCAACCTCCATTAATGCTCCATTTTTAAATTACTCTCATGTCCCTACTGACTATGTATACGATACTATAGTACTATATACATAGTCAGTAGAATTAGGAAATTAGACGAGCGACTCCACCTATTTGAGTTTGAACGCTTTCTTTATTTGCTCAACCCATTCAACATCACGAGCGGTAATAACACGAATATACTTTCGCGCCTCAAAACATTCTCCAACAAAATCAATTTCTTTTGCACAAGGATACGGTGTAATGAACACTGACTTTTGGTATTGCACACACCCGAGCTTCTTGAGTACAAGGTTAATACCTCGTCGTGCCATTTTTTGCTCCTCGGGTATATCAAACATCACTAAGCGCCAAAGCCCGTCCCATTCTTTCTGTGGTG
>CAYIHV010000039.1:0-6359 GCA_964363315.1 uncultured Candidatus Saccharibacteria bacterium | reverse complement strand
GGTCCCCCATATTCCGTATGAGGTCATTGACCGCATCAATAATGCGACGGACAAAGCAAATGCGGAGATCGTTGTCATTGAAGTCGGCGGTACGGTTGGCGAATACGAAAACATTCTTTTTATTGAAACGGCGAGAATGCTCAAGATTAAAAACCCCGACGATGTACTTTTTGTGATGGTGAGCTATCTGCCGACGCCGGCAAAGGTGGGCGAGATGAAAACAAAACCCACACAGCACGCGGTTCGCGCGCTCAACAGCAACGGTATCCAGCCGGATTTCATTATTGCGCGCAGTGATGTCGCTCTTGATGAAACGCGAAAAGAAAAGCTCGCGCTTTTTTGCAATATCGTGCCCGAGGGGGTCATCTCCGCTCCCGATATTGACAGTGTTTACGATGTTCCCGGCAATTTTGAAAAAGATAAACTCGGGGAAAAGATATTAAAGAAATTTAAACTTAAAAGCAGGGGGAAAATAGAAAAATGGAAAGAATGGGAATCTTTTGCGCGCAAGGCGCACAAAACAAAAGACACTGTGCGTATTGCGGTGGTGGGGAAATATTTCACCACAGGAGATTTTACTTTCGCGGATTCGTATGTTTCCGTCATTGAAGCGATTAAATATTCGGCATACTCACTAGGCAAAAAGCCAGAACTCGTGTGGCTTTCGGCATCACAATTTGAAGGAAAAAACCCTCCCCTTGCGGAGCTTGCTTCATTTGACGGCATCCTCGTCCCTGGGGGGTTTGGTACACGCGGTGTCCTAGGGAAACTCAATGTCATTCGCTACGCGCGCGAGAAAAAAATTCCTTATTTTGGCATTTGTTACGGTATGCAACTTGCAATCATTGAATATGCGCAGAATGTTCTAGGATTTAAAGATGCGTCATCGCGCGAAATAGACCCCTCGTCAAAAAAAATCATCATAGACATAATGGAGTCGCAGAAAGAAAATATAAAGAACAATAAAATGGGAGGAAGTATGCGCCTCGGAAGCTACCCTGCTGTTTTGAAAAAGGGGACGATTGCGCATAGCGCGTATGGTACCAACACTATTGATGAACGACATCGGCATCGTTTTGAGGTGAGCCCCATATATATTCCCGAGCTTGAAAAAGCCGGGCTTGTATTTTCAGGCAAGTCTCCCGATGGCACGCTTATGGAGATTGTTGAGCTTCCAAAAAAAGACCATCCTTTTTTCCTCGGCGCTCAGTTTCATCCCGAGTTTCAAGCACATCCGCTCCATCCCCACAAACTTTTCACCGCATTTATCAAGGCGGCAATTGTTCGTAATAAAAAAGCATAATTGTTGATGCTTCAAGAAGTAATCTCGGGAATTTTATTGAAAAAATGCCATCTTTTTGCTACTATCCGTGAGTGCTCGTCTCTTTGCGGGATCATCTAGTGGTAGGATGCAGCTCTCTGAAAGCTGTCACCTTGGTTCGAATCCAAGCCCCGCAGCCAACATATGCTAAGTCAGGTGACTGACACGCATAGGCATCTATTCCGAAAAAGGCATACCTGCTGAATGGCGGCTGTTCCCATCTCCTCAATTTTCATTTTCTAATTTCACTCATTTTTACATGATTATATGATTACATCTAATTCTCAGAAGCTCATTGTAATTATGGTTGGACTACCTGCAAGAGGGAAGACTTTTTTGTCTATGAGACTAGAGAGATATCTAATTTGGCAAGGGTATAAGGTGAAGGTTTTTAATGTGGGAAGCTATAGGAGAGATATTTTGGGGACAAGGACATCGTTTAGCGGTTTTTTCAATCCAGAGAAAAAAGAATTTGTAAGAGAAAGAGAGAATATAGCTAAAGAATGTTTTCGTGACATGGTGACATGGATGGATAGAGGAGGGGATGTTGGGATATACGATGCTACTAATGTTACTTCGCACAGGAGAGAATATTTGATAAGTGAATGCGATAAGAATAATTTTAATTATATATTTGTTGAAAATATTTGTGATAATGCTGAGATTCTAAATAATATTATAGATATTAAAATAGAGAATAGTCCGGACTATAAAGATAAAGACAAAGAATGGTCAAAGAAAGATTTTAAAGAAAGGATGGATTATTATGGGCAGGTGTATAGTCCAATTAATGACGGGGTTCTGTTTATTAAAATTATCAATTTTGGAGAGAAGGTTATAAGAAGTGCTAAATTAGGCGATTGCGCCGATAGTCTTTTGTTGGATGTTGTTGAATTTATAGGAGGAGTAAGGTTGGTAAAGAAGAATATTTACCTAGTCCGCCACGGAGAGACATTTTTTAATGTAGAAGACCGAATAGGGGGAGATTCCCCTCTGACTAAAAATGGGATGAATATGGCAAAAAAATTGGAGGAATTTTTTCACGGTAAAGACATGGTTATTTTCACTAGTGAGAAAATTAGAACAATCCAGACTGCTAATATTCTCAACCAACAAAAATTCTTATTTAAAGAGTTGAACGAGATAAATTCTGGGGTTTGCGATGGAATGTCATACAAGGAAATTTCTTTGAAATATCCAGAGATTTACAGCTTACGAGGTGAGAATAAATTTGAATATTGTTATCCATGTGGCGAGTCGTATAAAGATGTAATAAGGAGAGTCAAAAAGATAATTATTGAAATAGAGAAACAAGATAAAGATGTACTCGTGATAGCCCATAAAGCGGTCAATCGATGTTTATTTTCTTATTTTATCCCTACAACTCAGGAAAACATACCATATATAGACTTTCCCTTAAATAAGATATTTAAGATTTTTCCCGAAAAAGTGTTTTATCGTTATGATGTATTGGATATATAAGAGATAAGGGGAATAAGGGGCAAGTACTTTTGATTCGTGAATATCTGCGTTGTTTTATGTGAGAGATGAATGAAATGTTGAAATTTATAGTAGAATGTAGAAATTATGGAAATGAAAGATTTAAATATTAAAATAAATGAGAGAGAGGGAAGGAAGAAATCTCAAGAGGAAGCATTAAAACTTTTACAACAAGATGGTGCGATGGTCCCCCCCCGATCAGTATGCGCATAATGCATATGTTATTCAATTTGGTTTTGAAGAAGGAGGAATTAAGACAACAATACGCATTCTATTTCAAGATGAAACAGAATCAGATGTCGTGATAACAAATATGATTACTCTCCCTTACCAACAGACGGGGAAAGGATTTGGAAGTAAAACAGTGCAAAGAATTTTACAATGGTCTCGAGATTGTCATTTTAATGAAGTGAGGGCGACACAAGTACAAAGAGAGAGTGAAGATTTCTGGATTAAGAGTGGGTTTAAAAAAGAGTAAGAACCTAATCCTTGCAATGATTTTGTATATAAGTTAAAGAATAATTCGGGTAATATCCAAGACGGCCAACTCGCCTAGTGTGTACTTGGTGCGTGGGTATATTTTTTAATATAATATATACTTAATAGATTAATAGCGCGGGGCGGGTTTAATATTATTTATCATTATGTTTAATCTACAAAATAAAGTTGCATTGGTTACGGGAGCAAGGAGAGGGATGGGGAGATCTCATGCGCTTGCGCTGGCGACACAGGGAGCAAAGGTTGTTATTACTGATATTGATCTCGCAGAGTGCGAGCTTGTCGCCGACGAAGTGCGCACAAATGGCGGTGATGTCATTTGTTTCAAGCTCGATGTCTCAAATAAGGCGGATGTGGACAATGTGTTTGACCAAGTCATCGCGAAATACGGGCGACTTGATATTTTGGTAAATAATGCGGGGATTTATGAATCACATCCATTTCTAGAGATGACCGAAGCAGAGTGGAACAGAACGATTGATATCAATTTGAAAGGGCAGTTTCTCTGCGCTCAACGCGCCGCGCGTGAGATGGCAAAAAATAAATGGGGTCGTATTATAAATATTGCATCAATCGCATCGGGTGGAGTGGGGGTGGGCATTGCAGGGGGCGCGCACTACACTGCGTCAAAGGGTGGCATCATTGGTATGACAGAAACTCTCGCCGTAGAACTCGCACCACTTGGTATTAATGTAAATGCAATCGGACCCGGTGCTATTGATACGCCGATGGTCGGTGCCGCAAATATACCCAAAGAAGCGATGGATGCGATGCTCGCGGGAGTACCCCTTAAACGAATGGGGCGACCTGAAGAGATTTCTTCCGCTGTTGTCTTTCTTGCATCAGAAGAAGCAAGCTATGTTACGGGAGCAACGCTCTATATAGACGGTGGCTGGCTTGCGGCGTAGCTTTTACTTTGAAGATAATCCAAGACAGCCCTTTTGGGAGTGATGCATTAAGGATTGTCCTTGGATTATTCACATTTATCCTAGTTTCTGCGCGTAAACGGAAATACTGCGTCTTTTATTGGCGTGGCCGGGCGTTTTGTGGCGGTGGGACTTACTGGTTTTGTGGACAGAGAAATTTTCTGCGAGCATTTCAAGGATTTCTTCTTCGGTAAAGACATGCTCGGCAACGCCGATGATTGGGTGAATATACGAGCCGATTTCTTCGGCAGGATTTTCACGGAGGAGACGCTTTGCGTGCGCATCTTCGTCCAAAAGAAAAGTTTTAAAGAAAAACCAACCACCCGGTTTTAATACGCGCGTGATCTCGGCGATGAGATTTTTTCGCTCATTCGCGTTCAAAAAATGCGAAGTCATCATATCAAGGACGAGTGTCTGTGAATTATCAGGAAGAGGGAGAGGATCGGCAATAGATTGCACTCCGTACGAGAGGGGGAGACCTTCACTCGCGCGCTTTGCTTGGCTTATTGCTTCTTGAGAAAAATCATACCCCACTCCGCGCATACCGAAAGACCCTGCGAGATAAATAAGATTTCTTCCATTACCGCATCCGAGGTCAAGGACGGATGCTATCGGGTTGAGGTACTTGCGTCCATACGACCGCTCAAGAAAACGAATAAATTTTTCCAAGTCTTCGCTTTGCGTAAAGGAAAGAGCGAGATGTCCTCCTTTTTTGTATTCGGCATTCCAAAAAGTGTGACTGCTTGTGTATTTTTTAGGTAGTTTTTTCATCCTATTAGAGACCTTGAGGGTCCGCAGAGTGAACCCGTCTCTAACGGGATTCATTTCAGCTCATTAGAGCATGGGTTGTCTCATTGCGCAACAAATTCGCATCAATGGAAATTTTCGGGTATACTCGGTGGTAAGACTTATTACTTATTATGGCTCAAGATAAAATATACATATATGGCAAACACTCCGTTTTAGAAGCATTGCGAAGCCAGTCGCGCGCAGTTGAAAAAGTGTTTATCTCTCAAGAAGAAGAAAATGAGGAGCTGAATAATCTTCTTAAAAAAACCAGAGTTTCAGTAGAAAAATATTCTCCCACAGCCATATTCCCAGGCATTGATAAGAACACCCCGCATCAGGGGATTATTGCCCAGATTTCCACCGATAAATTAGTTCACCCTTATAAAGAATTTGTAGAGGGACTTATTGTAACCACCGATACGGCGCTTGCGCTTTTGGGAGAGATTCAAGATCCGCAAAATGTGGGTGCGATTATTCGCTCGGCGGCGGCATTTGGTATTTCCGGAGTGCTTATTCCCGAGCATAATCAAGCGTCTATTACAGGAGCGGTCATCAAAGCTTCATCGGGGATGGCATTTCGCGTGCCACTCGTATCTATTGGTAATGTGAATACGACTCTGCGCGACCTCAAAGAGCGAGGGTTTTGGATATACGGACTTGATGAGACGGCGACAACCACTCTTTCAAAAGAAGTTTTTGACGCGCCCGCGCTCTTTGTCCTCGGTAATGAGGCAAAAGGTATTCGAGAAAAAACGCGCGAAGCGTGCGATATCCTCCTCTCTATTCCTATGAATTCTCAGTGCGAGTCTCTCAATGTGTCAACGAGCGCGGCAATTGCGTTCTATGAGTGGAGTACGGAACATCCGAATGCGTTAAAATAATTAAGATTACAATGAGATCTGATAATAAAAAAGAAAATATTGTGCGCGCTATTCTTGTTGCGATCGGCGAAGACCCAAACCGACAAGGTTTGAAGGATACTCCCAGAAGAGTCGTGAAAATGTGGGAGGAAAATTTCATTGGGTATGACAAAAAGAAGAAACCGCGTGTTACCGCATTTGATAATAATGCAGACGGTATTCATTATGACCAGATGATTGTGGATTCAGGATATTTTTTCTCGTACTGTGAACATCACTTAATTCCTTTTTTCGGCACCTATCATTTCGCATATATTCCTGATAAAAAAATAATAGGGCTCAGTAAGGTGGCGAGAGTTGTCGATTTTTATTCTGCGCGGTTGCAGATTCAAGAGCGGTTGGTAAAGAATGTGGTGGATGAGATTGAAAACGCGCTCAATCCGATAGGTATTGCGCTGGTGATAA
>CAYIHV010000038.1:3478-6379 GCA_964363315.1 uncultured Candidatus Saccharibacteria bacterium | reverse complement strand
TTTCTTGATCGCGAGACGAACATACGGATGTTTCTCTGTAGGCGAGAGAAAACTTGCGGCCGATATCGCTTCTATCACTTCGACAAACAACGTGTCTATGTGTTGGCCGAGAGAATGACGATGCACCTTGGGCAAGTCTTGATAAAATTTGTACCACAACAGGTACGACTCCTTAACTTTGCTTAAAACTGGCAAAAGCTTCTGCGGGGGGGGGTGACTTCAATGTTATGTCCAGAATTCAATTTCAACATACATATAATCATATCATTTCGCTCGAAAATCTCCTCGAAGCGTGGAAAGAATTCGTGCGCGGAAAAAGGTCGTGACTTGGAAACGTGACTTGGAAACGAAACGTCCAAGTTTAGCGCTTTTCCATGCGTGACTTGGAAACTGACTTGGAAACGAAACATCCAAGTTTGCTATCTTTTTGACTTGGAAACGTGACTTGGAAACGAAACGTCCAAGTTTGCTATCTTTTTATAGCCCTTGTGGGGAATCGAAAGATGGAGGTGATATACAAGACGAGCAAAGCGAGTGCTTGTCGCCGAGACGGGCTTTACTTTGCTGGGGAGCTTATATTTGACCTCAAGTTTGATAGTGGGGTAATGGTGTCTCGATAAATCTATGAAATGGATACTTTTCACCGGTACTTGGAAACTTGCCGACAAAGAAGTTGAAGAAGATGTGCGTAAGTTTGCGCGCGAAACTATTGCGCGCGGAGATGGAGTGCTCACGGGTGGCGCGACGGGTGTTGATTATTTCGCTATGGATGAAGTTTTAAAGCATAATCCAAATGCTTCGCATTTACGCGTCATTATCCCCGCGCGACTTGAAAGTTATATTGATGATTATTACACCAATTGGTGTCATAAACCAATTACTAAAAAAGATATTGATAATCTCGCTACCATTCTCAAAAAGATTAAAAAAGTAAATCCGGCAAGTCTTTTGGAGATGCCTTACAAGACGATTACACAAGAGCATTACAACTTACGCCACGATCAAGAAGTGATGTACTCAGATGAAGTACACGCTTTTCATGTAAACGAGAGCGCTGGGACAGAGGATACTATCAGTAAATCAACAAAGGCGAGTATTCCCATAACGCATCATAAAAAGTATAGTATAAGGAAGTCTTAAAACAATCGTAACTGTCCCCATTTACCCATTTACCCCACCATTTACCATACCCCAAGGAATAGTTTACAATTACTTGACAATCAAATATAGAATAGTTTACAATGGGGTTTACTATGGCCAATAAGGAAAAAATTCTTAAAATAATAGAGGAGAAAGGAAGAATAACTTCAGCTGAGATTGCTGCCTCTCTTGAGGTTTCTCGTCAGTATGCGAGCGTTATTTTATCTGCACTTCTTGCTGATAAAAAAATAGTAAGAATCGGAAATACTCGTACTGCTTTTTATGTATCTCTTTCTTATGCACAAAGCCACCCAGATATTTTTCCTTCATCGTTTAAGAAAAAATGCATAAATAAATCTTTAGAAGAGCATAAAGTTCTAATAGAGATTGAAGAAAAGTTTCCGCAACTTTCTATCCTACCAGAAAATATTAAAAGTATTTTTACATTTGCATTTTCTGAAATGCTTAATAACGCTATCGAGCATTCAGAATCAAAAGTTATATCGCTTGAAGTAGCACTAAGGAACAACAAGCTTTCATTCATAATAGATGACACAGGAATCGGTGCATTTAAAAATATTATGAAAAAGAAAGGCCTTCGTTCAGAGATTGAAGCAATACAAGATCTCTTAAAAGGGAAGACAACAACTATGCCGAAGTCTCATTCAGGAGAAGGAATTTTCTTTACATCAAAGGTATCAGATTTGTTCATCCTTGATAGTTTTGGTTATCAAATGATTGTACTCCCTCCTGTTAATGATGTAAGAATAAAAAATGTACCATTGAAAAAGCGCGGTACAAAAGTTATCTTCGAAATAAATACACAGTCTGAGCTCCATCTTGCTGATGTATTTAGAAAGTATACAAATTTAACCGATGATAGTGATTTTGGTTTCGACAAAACAGAAATAAGAGTAAGATTGTTTACCACGGGGGGCATTCATATCTCTCGTTCTCAGGCGAGAAGGATTCTTTTAGGTCTTGAAAAATTTAAAATAATTTTACTTGATTTTGAAAATGTTCCCGTTGTTGGGCAAGCATTTGCGGATGAGGTTTATCGTGTGTTTCAAAATTTGCACCCAAGTATAGTTATTCAGGAAGAAAATATGTCAGAGGGCGTGAAGTTTATGGTAGAACGCGCAAAAAATGAAGCAAAGAGGTCTCAGAAATAACACTAAGTAAATATGTCCAACATTTCATCCGTCATCAAAAATATCCAAGACACCATGCGACAAGACGCGGGGCTCGACGGCGACGCACAGCGCATCTCTCAACTTGTGAGGATATTATCAATAAATCAAAAAAGGCGGGTATTTCCACAACACATCATAAAAAATATAGTATATAAATAACTTATGCCTGATTATTTGCAATACCTCGTCTTTCTTGGAGCCGCAGTTCAGATGTTTGGATATGCTTCTTATATCAAGGAAACATTGAAAGGGGGTACAAAACCCAATAAAGTTTCTTGGCTTATGTGGCCTCTCGCGACACTTATCGCTGCAGTCGCTGGACTTAAAGCGGGAGCTGGCTGGGTAGTTCTTCCTGTCTTTATGTCTGGATTTGGTGCGCTCCTCGTCTTTATCGCTTCATTCTTAAATAAAAATTCTTATTGGAAATTAGAGATCTTTGATTATCTATGCGGTCTTTTTTCGTTCCTTGCTTTAATCCTTTGGGCGATAACACGAGAACCGATAGTTGCTATTATTTTTGCCATTGCAAGCGACGGGTTTGCCTCCATCCCAACACTTATAAAATCTT
>CAYIHV010000038.1:0-3468 GCA_964363315.1 uncultured Candidatus Saccharibacteria bacterium | reverse complement strand
GAAACAGAGACAGTAGCCCCTTATACCACAGGATTATTCAATGCCCTTACGAGTTTTGCGGCACTCAGAACTTTTGGATTTGCTGAATACGCGTTCCCCTCTTATTTGGTGTTTATAGATACTTTATTAATCTTGTCAGTATGGAGGAAGAGATTTTATAAATAGAATCTTAATTGTTATAGTTTTTTACTCTTTCCCCCCAACAAGCGAATTTAGGAGCGCGCGGGTTTTTGGACCAACATCGCCGTAGCCGGGAACCCCTGTTCTTGCCAGACCGTATTTTTCTTGCAGTCGTTTGACGGCGCGTAGTGTAGCAGGGCCGAAATTGCCATTCACAATCCCTTCTGGATAAATTGCGGGGTCTTTCTTCAAAAATTCTTGGAGCGCGCGCACCGCATCACCGAAAGAACCGCGCACTAAAGGTTTTGTAAAAATCTTTTTTGCTTGCGGTGAGGTTGTTTGTATTGAAATTATTGAAGTTGTTGTCTGCGAGGAGGTTTGCGCGAATGACTGTACTGCTGTTGGGGCTACGGATGGTGCTGGGGTGGCGATTGTTGCGCTTATTCCGATAGTTTTTGGAATAATCCAAAGTGAGATATCCATCCCGCGTGTCGCGTCAAAACCGCCTGTCTTGCGCTCGGGGACGAGCATTATGGTTATCCGTTCACTTGTGGCGCTTTTGTTGGTAAAGACGACTGTCCCAGTACCGCTTACGGAAATTCGCGGATCAAAAGCGACCCCACTGCATTTTGGAGTTGATGTTGCAGATCCTACTGTGAAGAGCACCGAGATATTTTCATTGCAGGAAATTCGTAAATTCGCCCCGGCAGACTTTTCCGTTGCCCAGGAAAACGAGACTAGAGTTCCATCTAGTATTCGCTCTGTCGTTGTTCCAATGTTAAATGTCGTCGTGATAGGATTGGGGATGATATTGCTCTCAATAGAGACCGTAACCGATTTTGTTTGGATGCCGTTGTAGATGCCCGGCGCCATCATCGGTGTGAGCGTGATGGTGATATTTTGCGCAGATGGTTCGCTGTTATTAAATAAAAAAGGAATTGAACCAGATGGAGAGAGTCCGTTTGTGAACAAGAAAGTGTTGCAAGGAATTTCCCCCGCAGGGTACGAAGTTGAGGTGGTGCGGATTGTTAAGCCACAAGATATGGAGAGATTTACGCCGTCAATCAAGCTTCCCGACCACGAAAGCGTGTAAGGTGTTCCACTAGGCGTACTGGTCGCTGTTCCCGATATACTTTCTATGGGGTCGGTGACAGTAGCGACCGATATTTGGATGTCTTGTCGCCCAAGGGAAAAATCAACTCCCGAAGCGTCTTTGGGGATGACGCGCGCGGTAAATGATTTGGCTGTGCCGGAAAGGTTCCATACTGAAAGGTCAATACCGTCAATTGATGTCGCGACCGAGGTTATTGGCGTATCGCAAGGGAAAACAGTCCCATTTGTTTTCTTAAATTTAATACCAACAATGCAAGGGATTACGAATGAGTAACCACCCGCATTAGCGACATTCCAAGCAAACGATGCGGACTGCCCAGAGCTAAGAGAGTACGAGCCAGCGATAAATGATGCGACCGATGGATTCTCGGCATACGCGCACACTGGCGCGATGAATAAAAATCCAATAAGGAATATTGCGTATTTCATATATTAGAAAACATGTCTAACCTTCATTATATCAGATAAAGTTTTGATTTATGCGCCAACTGTATTAAAATGGTAGGTATTCGCTTTTTTCATTAATTTAATGCAAGACTATGGACGACATTTACAAACAATCACTCGCGCTTCACCAAAAACATCGTGGCAAGATAGAAGTAATAAGTAAAGTACCGCTTGCAAACAAAGAGGATATGTCTCTCGCCTATACACCGGGCGTTGCCGAAGTGTGTACCGAGATTGCTCGCGACATAAATCTTTCTTATGAATACACCATAAAAGGGAATTCCGTCGCTATTGTCTCTGATGGTTCTGCCATTCTCGGGCTTGGCAATCTCGGCGCGCACGCCGCCGTCCCTGTGATGGAGGGCAAAGCGGTGATATTCAAAGAGTTTGCGGGCATTGATGCGTTTCCAATTTGTGTAAACACACAGAGTGTAGATGAGATTGTCGCTTTAGTAAAAAACATATCGCCAGTCTTTGGCGCGATCAATCTCGAGGATATCTCCGCACCACATTGTTTTGAGATAGAGAGTCGCTTGCGCGCGGAACTCCCCATTCCCGTGATGCATGACGACCAACACGGCACGGCGACGGTTGTCCTTGCCGGACTTATTAATGCGCTCAAGCTTCGGGAGAGTGACAAAGAAACCGTGCGCGTGGTTATGAGCGGGGCAGGAGCGGCGGGGACGGCCACTGCGAAGATCCTCCTCGCTTATGGATTTAAAAATATTATCATCTGCGATTCAAAAGGCGCTGTGTATGAAGGACGAGCGGATCTAAGCTCCGAGAAAAAGATCCTCGCGCAAATCACCAACAAAAAAAAACGGAATGGGACTCTTGCCGAGGTTATTGTCGGAGCAGATATTTTCATCGGGGTTTCAAGAGGTGAACTCTTGAACACAGATATGGTGCGTACGATGGCAAAACGCCCAATCATCTTTGCTCTCGCAAATCCAATCCCTGAAATTATGCCCGATATTGCAAAAGAAGCGGGCGCTTTTATTGTGGCGACCGGTCGTTCTGATTTTCCAAACCAGATTAACAATGCTCTGGTGTACCCCGGTATATTCCGTGGCGCACTTGACCATCGCATCAAGCAATTCACCGATAAGATGTTTCTCCGCGCGGCTGAAGCGCTCGCTTCATATGTTGCCAATCCTCGACCAGACCAAGTGCTCCCCCCAATTTTTGATAAAGGGATTGTTCTCGTCATCAGAGACGCGATTCGCGAATAACAGAGGACAAAATTAAAATAATCCACCCTTGTCAAATGGCAATTTCAGTGTTGTAAATTTCGCGTCTTTGATTATCTTTCTATCATCACGGATAAGAAAGTAGGGGAGATTAAGACGGTTGAGGCGGAGGGTTGCTTGTTCAACCCCTAAAAGAACCGCGAGTGTTGCTTCAGTATCGGCTTGCTCGCAAGTGGGAGCGATGACTGTTGCGCTTACAATAGATCCTTGATTAAAACTTGCTTCGCCGGTATTCATATTGATAAGATGATGCCATTTTTTACCATCTTTTTCTCCGTGTGTTTGGTAAATACCAGAAGTAGCTATTCCCGCATTTTGTATTTTTATTACAGACACAACAGATCGGGGATTATCGGGGTCTTGGATTGCGATATTCCACGGAGCTCCGTCTTTGAATGATCCGTGTGTCAAAATATCACCGCCTGCGTTTATCATAAAACTCACTCCGTTTCCGAGCGCTTCTCCCGCTTTATCTATTGCTATTCCTTTTACCACACTTGCGGGCTCAATGATTTGGTCGAGAGCAAGTCGTATGGAA
>CAYIHV010000037.1:3118-6386 GCA_964363315.1 uncultured Candidatus Saccharibacteria bacterium | reverse complement strand
TAGTTATCCACAGGGGAAGAATGGATCGAAAATCGCTTAAGGGGTGTATTAAGGAATTAAAAAATATCAGGGATATTCCTATTTCCTATTTTAGCTTCCTCGCCTCAACCCAGCGCATAATCTCTGCCATTACAGGGTCATCTTTGTAATCACTTGTATCCAGCCCCATTTTTTCTTTTTCAAGAAGGACTGGGGCGAATACTGAAATATCGGCATCAAAAATCTCAACAAGATCCAATTTTCCTAAACTCTCGGCATAATCGCGAAACGCTTTGAGTTCCGCCATTATCTGCTCTAGGATTATGAGTTGAATTGGATTATCTCCAAGCTTCTTCTTTTCGCCACGAAGCCACTGGCCGGCAATTTCTACAACATGACGGCGTTCTACCCCGACAATAACATGTGGCATACCTGAAAGTTCGCCCTTAAACTGCGCATAATCTGGATCGGTGAAATAACGCACGGTGCCAAGCTTGCCCTCTTCTATCTCTTTAAAAACACGATCAAGTTTCTTCTCAATGTTTGTGCAACCAAAAGTAACATCTATCCCCATCCCAACATAAGGGAACGCGCGGGGGGATTCATTGAGGCGCACCATCATATCCATCCCATTTTTAATGTCGTCAAAAGTTGAGGTTAAAATAGTATGTACATTTTCACCGAGCCAATTACTCATCTCTGCTTGCTCATAAAATATTGCTTCAAATACATCAGCATATTTTTTATGTGCTTCATTCTCTGCTCCAAATTTTTCCCTCATTGAACGCACATATTCAAGATCACGCAGAACGGCATCGTGTCCGTATACACCCTCAAAAAGAGTTACATCTATCGCTTCCTCCCCTTTAATTTCACGAGCTTTAATTACAGTCTTAGCAATAAGCGGATGTAAGTACTCGGGATTATTGAGAAGATGGTCTATGTGAGAGCCAGGATTTTCTAATTTCATAATGTTATTCTACCGCGAAGAAGGAGAATAGACAAAAAACGCTCCGCAAGTGGTTACCCTGCGGAGCATCTGTGAATAAAGATAATCTTTACTCCTCTCCCAGATTGAGGAGAAAATTCCTCGTCATTTCAGCGACATGGCGGTATTTCTTCGACACCTCATTAAGATTCCCGCCGTCGCGATACGCCTGTTTGTCGATGTGGACGCTGTTTTCGAGCACTCGCCACGAATCGTTGTCAATCACATCAGCGAGAAGGAGTGCCCCATCCTTTGTCCGACCAAACTCGACCTTGAAGTCGACGAGCGTTCCGCCCTCAGTCTTCCATGCTCTCTCGAGGATGGTAAAGGTACGCTTGGCGATTTCTTCCATTTCCGCGAAGAGTTTCCATTCCTCAAAGACACTGAAGACCTCCTCCTCTTTTAGGACAAGGAATGGATTCTTTCTGTCGAACGGCTTTGATGCCTCGTAGAGGGAAATCGTTCCGCCCTCTTTCGAGTACTCCATCAGCGGATCGTCGCAAAGGAGATCATACCCCTGCCAGTCCCGGTCTTTGGTCTTGAGGAAGAACTCCACAAGAAGATCTGGAAAGAAATACCCTTTTTTGAGAAGAGAATTCCTCTTGAGGCAGGAACCGTGCGCTTCGCGCCGGACCACCACTTCGTACGGAAGCATAGCGCACCGTGGCGCGCTGAATGCTACATCACTTGTTCGCTTATTGTATGCCACGGGCACACTGTGCCTTTTCAGCAGAGAGAAGACATTGCATGCCGTCTCTGTTGCTAAAATAGCTTTCCCTTGAATAAGGTCGTGCTTGGCGCCATCGCCTGCCGTGATATCATCTTTTGAAATGATATCAACATTGTTGGGATCACCATCTCTCTCGACGATGATTTTCGTCTTGCCTTCGGCAATAATACTTTTGTCCATACATCCTCCTTTTTTCAATGTTCGATACGGGAAGCCATATCAGCTTTTGTGACAATCCCATTTTCTATCTGATCCATATATTACTTAAAAATGGGTTATTTGCAAGAGAATAGAATCTGTAACCCTATGTCAATCCTTCTTTCGGAACCGAATTCCCTGCGACAAATCCTGTTGTCCAGCAGAGTTGCAGACTAAAACCGCCGGAAGGTCGGCTGATATTGAGGAGGTCGCCTGTTATATAAAGATTATCAACAAGACGGGATTTCATCGTTTTCGTGTCTATTTCTTTTAGATCTACTCCGCCATCAGATACGACAGCGCGATCAAAACCCATTAGCCCTGTGACGGTTAAGGGGAGCGCTTTCAGTAGATGAACTATTTGTTTTCTATTCTCTTTGGTGACACTGTGCGTTTTGGTGTTGAGATCAATATGAAGAAGAGAAAAGATAGATTCACCTGTGCCGAGAGGCGTAATTTCGTCCAAAATATTCTTTAGATTTTTATTTTTATTATTATCAAAGATTTTAATTATTTGTTTCTCAAGCGCGCCGTGGTCGGTATCTGGATATGTATCAATCGTCGCGGTTACCAACCCAGCGCCAAGGAGTTTTTTAATATCTTTGGCGGAATTCATTATCAACGGTCCAGATAGTCCAAAGTGAGTAAATAATATTTTTCCTGTTTTTGAAAATTGCTTTATACTGTCTAGATAGAAAGTTATCTTCATAAATGATATCGTTACTCCGGAAAGTTCCTTGACCCACTTTTCTTCAACAGAGATAGGGACAATATCCGGAGATGGAACAGCAATAGAGTGTTTGAGTTTTTTTAGCCACAAAAATCCATCGCCAGTTGAGCCTGTTTCTGGGCGAGAGAGTCCACCTGTTGCAATGACAAAATATCGCGCTTTGAATTTATTCGAAGAAGTATCAGCAGAAAGTATTACATTTCCATCTGTTGTGAGATTTTTTATATTTACATCTTTTTTTACTGTTACGCGTCCACTCAAAATATATTGTTCCATCGTTTTTGTAACATCACTGGCTTTTTGGGACAATGGAAATACACGCTTCCGGGCTTCTATAACGAGAGGCACCCCTCGTGATTCAAAAAAAGAGAAAGTGTCTTTGATGCCAAACTGTGAAAAAGGAGAAAAAAGAAAATCTTTTGCATCGCCGTAGCTTTTGAGGAAAATATTTGTGTCCATCTCCGCATTGGTGATATTACACCGTCCTCCGCCGGTGATATTAAGCTTATCGCCAAGTCCTTTATTTTTCTCAAGAAGAAGTACACTCAAGCCACGCTCGGAAGCTCTTCCTGCAGCCATCATTCCCGAGGGTCCGCCCCCAATGACGATGACATCCCATATCCTGTCAGTGTTAAAACTCATT
>CAYIHV010000037.1:0-3018 GCA_964363315.1 uncultured Candidatus Saccharibacteria bacterium | reverse complement strand
AATTCAAAAAATGGCGCGCATTATACAAAAATACGGAGACCTGTTATTTTGAGACACAGAGAAATGTTCAAGACCATAGGGCGCGCGCTTCGTCGCGAAGCGGAAATTAAAAAGATGAAGAGGAAAGAAAAAATACTGCTCATAACAAAAAGTGTGCTAAAATAAAAAAGTATTAAATAATCCACAATAAATTATATGAAAGCATTCATCACGAATATTGAAAAAGACACGCAAGAAAATAATTTTTTTAGAAAAGTTATTTTCACAGCGAAGCATACTCAGCTTGTTTTAATGAGCTTGAACCCCGCCGAAGAAATCGGCGATGAAGTGCACGACACCGTGGATCAGTTTTTTAGATTTGAAAGTGGAGAAGGCAAGGTTGTCGTCGGTGGCGAGGAGCAAGCGGTTGGAGGAGGCTTCGTGGTGATAATTCCTGCTGGAACGAACCATAATATTATAAACACTTCTACCGATAAACCACTTAAACTTTACACTCTTTATTCTCCGCCCAATCATCAAGATGGCACCATTCATAAGACAAAGGAAGAAGCCGAGTCATCGGATGAGCATTTTGACGGAGTAACGAGTTTTTAGGTGTGGATATCTTTGGGAGTTACAGCCCTAGTAAAATTATCAATACTATGGTAGTGTTAAGGAGCAAGAAAAGAGGTCGGATTTCGAAGTAGTAGTAATAGCATAAAATAAAAAAAATGAACGGAACAATTAAAACACTCACAGACAGAGGATTTGGTTTTATTTCTCGCGAAGGCGAGTCAAAAGACCTCTTTTTTCACTCAAAAGACCTCGTAGGTACTATGTTTGACAGTCTTAAGACTGGCGACAAAGTAACCTTTGATGTTGTAGAAGAGCAAAAAGGCCCTTGTGCAAAGAATGTAACACTCGCATAGGTTTATACTGTAGATACAAAAAACACCCCGCTAAAAACGGGGTGTTTTTTTAATGAACTGTTTTCTAAGCATAACACCAACATTCAATATTCTACCCCATTAAAGTCCAATATCTTTAAGCAATGTCATCAATTCTACTCCTTCAACAGGGCGGTATGCTCCTTCTTTGAGATTACCGAGTTTAATATTCATAATACGCACGCGATTGAGATCAGTAACTTGGTATCCTAGCGCTGTACACATACGACGAATCTGGTGTCTTTTCCCTTCAATGAGAGTGATATAAAAAATAGTTTCGCCGGCACGACGCGCTTGTGCGGGTTTTGTTTTGTACCCTTCAATCAATACTCCTCGTTCAAGATGGCGGATGAAAGAGTCTTTTATCTCTTTGTCTACGCGGACAAAATATTCCTTTTCGTGCGCTCGCGATGGGTGCAGAAGGCGCTCCGTGAGCCGACCATCATTCGTGAGAATAATAAGTCCGTGAGAATCCTTATCGAGGCGACCGAGAGGAAAGAGCCCGCGGAGGGCGGGAAGCTCTGAAGAGATGGACAGTGAACCGTGTTGCGCGTCGGTAGAGATACCGCGTGGTTTATGATAGGCGAGATAGCGATGACGGAGTGTTGCTTCGGCAAGCACTTTTTCCGCAACAACAACGATGTCATTTTCATTTACCTTATCGCCAAGTTTGGCAATTTTGCCATTTATTTTTACGAAACCTTTTGTAATGAGTTCATCCGCGCCACGACGGGTGGAAAAACCTTTGTGCGCGAGATAGCGATTGATGCGGGTGGGGTAGAGGAGAGATTCTGACTTCATATTATTGTAGGAATTATAACATATTTTGTACAAAATTGCAAGCATAGACGTATAATATACTATAGTATCGGATGCGTCTACAGGTTAAGGGTTAATGGGGGTTAATGGGTTAATGGGGACAGTCACGATTGTTTGTATAAATCTATGTTGTAATATATACTTGTCAAATGTCTCGCCTCCTCTCCAGTAAACAATTGAAACAATCGTGACTGTCCCCATTATCATTATCACATTATCAAAACAAAAACCCGCGCATCAAGTTATTCTACGATGAAGCCCCACCTCTTACAGAGGCGGGGCTTCATTTAACGGAAGATTCTCGAAGTTTATTGAACAGCTAGATTTGCTCTTACTCTGCCCCAACCGTAATCTTTATCTTTACCAATCTTGCCCAAATCCCTGACAGTACTAAAGAGTTTGCCCTCAACTTGACTTTGGGTATATGTAGGGTGAGCATTTTTAACAAGCGCTATTACGCCGGCAACCATTGGTGTCGCCATACTCGTACCACTCCATGTTGCGTATGCCGTCCCCAAGACGCTCGAATAAATGTTTACTCCCGGAGCCGTAATATCCAAAGAATTGCCTCTGCCGGAAAAACTAGCAACCTTATCGCGACTGTCAACTGCACCAACGGTAGTGGAGTAGCTGATACAACCCGGAATAGAAACACCGGGGTTTCCGCTATTACCGGCAGCAACAACCACTGTTACATTTTTTTGAACTGCATACTTGATCGCATTGGTTAAATCGGGCAAGGCGCCATCGCAAAAACCTTTATAAACATACGGCGCTCCCGTACCCAAGCTTAGATTAACGGCATCAGCACCGAGATCGTCTGTATTCCCATATACTCCATCAGGACCGTCAACAACCCAATAGATCGCGGCTACGACATCACTAAAATAACCTGAACCATTTTGATCGAGCACTTTACCGGAGATAATCCCCGCGTCAGGTGCGACCCCCTTAGCATTAATGCTGACTCCGTCAGCAGTAATAATTCCTGCCACATGACTGCCGTGACCTTGATCATCCATAGGATCATTGTCATTATTCACAAAATCTTTTCCTCCCAAATAACTAGAAATCAGTTCGGGATGAAGATGATTATACCCAGTATCTAGAACCGCCACCTTCCTACCGCTTCCTGTGTTACCGCTACTGTGGACAATGGTCGCGCCAATCTGTTGATTTGCAATAGCGCTCATCACGCTCGGCTCGGAACCGACCAAAATATCGACATCTTCATCGCCCAAAGCAAAAACTCTTATATCCTCAGCGAGAGATA
>CAYIHV010000036.1:0-6602 GCA_964363315.1 uncultured Candidatus Saccharibacteria bacterium | reverse complement strand
CTCTCATCGCAAAGATCGGATCCTTATTAAGGCGGTTATTCTCGCTCTTTTGAAGCAGTTCATCGCCCCTTATGACTTGCAGATTCGCAACTTGAACAAAAAAGGATATTTCAACTAAAAGAAAGAGTAAGGCGACACCGAAAACAACGCTTTTGCCAATCGGTTTCTCCATGCGTCCCTCAAATTGAGTCTTATCGAAATCTGGCAGATTCTCCGCATCGAGAAGTATCTCATCAGGATCGATCTCTCGTGAGAGTTGTTTAAAATAATTTCGGAAGAGAGATTTTTTCTTAAATCTAAACATAATAAATTAACCCCTATCTTAATTCTTTTTTTAACCTTCCAATTGAAACGAACGACATAATCATCACGATAAATCCGACAATGCCATAACCAAGAGAATAACCCCCTCCCATTCCATAGAGAATATCAAACAGGAATCCTAAAACAAGAGCTTCATAATAAGAATTGAAGTGAAAAATTCCTATAAGAGAGAAAATAAAGACTCCCCACCATGGAGCAATAAAAATCGCAACAAAAAGCATTATTGTAAAAATTATTCTTTTTAGCATACATGCATTGTTAATATTTCTCAGCGAACACCCCCTTTAGGAAATGATACTGCCAATAAGTACCTCGACTTGTCTTACTTCCGCAATGTTAAATGGCGTGCGAAAGAGCACTCTCATGAGCAGGGTAGAATCTTTCTCTTCAACCAAACCGACAACTCCAAGGATAATGGACGGGTCTTCGACAAGCAAGACATCAGAGCCGACCGAAATCGCGCTCCCCTGGGGCATCTTTGCTTCAAAATTACCCATACCGCGACCCCGTGATTTTGCGGGAATGCGAGATTCTCCAATCAAGACCGCAAGTTCTTTCTCTTGCGGCGATGAGAAAAGCATTATCTTTGCTCCCGATGGATACACCTCAACGATTCTTCCAAGAGCAGAAGACCCAGCGTATACCACAAGATCTCCTTGTCGGATACCCACCTCTTCTCCTCTGTCTATAACCAATGTATCATACGGCGAGCGCCAAGGAGTTGAGATTACCGTAG
The DNA here is from genome assembly GCA_964363315.1 of uncultured Candidatus Saccharibacteria bacterium. Lineage (GTDB taxonomy): Bacteria > Patescibacteriota > Minisyncoccia > Phycocordibacterales > UBA1550 > UBA1550. Next base: position 5,542 of record CAYIHV010000036.1, on the reverse strand, counting down.
AAATAACGCGATTATCGTCTTCTAAATGTCCCCTTGATTCTTCAATCATTTGCAATCTCTCCTCCAGAAGATTTCTGTCGAGAACTTGCGCTTGCATGCGACTTATTTCCTCGCGGAGATCAGAATTCTCTTTGACAAGAGAATTCTTTGCGCGGAAACTTCCAAAAAGATTCGCGAGAGAATCACTCGCGGCATTTCCTATGACAAATATTGACTGAGCTCCCCGGTATGTGATGCTAGAAATAATATCACGGGTAGGATGATACAAGAGTATGGCGAGGCAGAGGGAAATAGCTCCAATAAATATGATGGGTTTTCTCTTGGCGTGAATATTATTTTGGAGAGAGATTACTTTCATCTTCAATTAAAACCCCTTTGAATTCGTCCATATTATCAAGGATAATACCCGTTCCGCGCGCGACTGCGGTGAGGGGATCGTTCGCTACATACACAGGGACTTTGAGCGTTTGGGCGAGAAGTTCGTCAAGTCCGTGAAGAAGAGCCCCTCCGCCGACAAGGATAATGCCCCTGTTCATAACATCAGAAAGAACCTCCGGAGGCGTTGTCTCAATGACTTCTTTGACTGCATCAACAAGACTTGAGATTGATGAAGAAAGCGCTTCTCGTATATCCGCATCCGTGACGATGATCTCACGAGGAAGCCCTGTGACAATATCCCTGCCGCGAATAGCCGCCTCCATCGGTTTTACGCCTTTGTGCGCGCTTCCGATAGCGATCTTCACACTCTCTGCCGTCCTTTCGCCAATAAGCACTCGAAACTCATCGCGCGCATAGTTCACAATATCATTATTTAGACGATCCCCGGCAATGTGCAAATTTTTTGACCTCACAATACCACCAAGTGAAATAACCGCGATATCGGTCGTTCCCCCTCCTATATCAATGATCATACTTCCCACAGGGTCGTTGACGGGGAGCTTTATACCGATAGCCGCCGCCATCGGCTCTTCAACAATATGCACCTCGCGCGCGCCCGCATTTCTCGTCGCATCATAAACCGCGCGAATCTCAACACTCGTAATTCCCGAGGGTACCCCCACAACTACTCGTGGACGGATGCTTTTTTTTGAAATACTGTTTGATTTATTTATCAAGTATCTGAGCATCTCCTCGGTTACCTCAAAGTTAGAGATTACTCCATCAACAAGCGGGCGAATAGCCACCACATGTCCCGGGGTGCGGCCAATCATTTGTTTCGCTTGCATGCCGATAGAGACCACCGTGCCCGTCTTTTGGTTGACTGCGACAACAGAGGGTTCGTTGATGACGATACCGTGATTACGCACATATACCAATGTATTTGCGGTGCCAAGGTCTATACCGATGTCATTGGAAAAAAGTTGGTAAAATTTCTCAAACATAAATATTAGTTTGTAAAGTTTATAAAGTTCTTAAAGTTTATAAAGTGAATTCAAGATACAAATGAACCCATTTTTGCTTTATGAACTTTATAACTTTATTAACTTTATTAACTCACTGCGGTCGACCATTGAAACTTCTCCTGTTCTGCGCTCTTTAACCTCAAACTTGCCTTCTGTGAGCGTTTTCTCTGAAACGACAACACGGAGGGGAATGCCGTAAAGATCGCTATCGGCAAATTTCTCGCCCGCGCGCAAATCGCGGTCATCCCAAAGGACATCAATTTCTCTTTCAATAAGTTCGCGGTAAAGTTTTTCCGCCTCCGCGCGCACCTGTGTATTTACCGATGAAATCTCAACCAAATGAGCCGAAAATGGGGCAATCTCGCGAGGCCAGACAAGACCCTTGTCGTCGCCATACGCTTCAACCACTGTACCGAGCACGCGTCCAAGCCCGATACCATAACATCCCATAACGACCGTCTGGTCTTTCCCTTCCTCGTCTTTATAAGAAAGGTTGAACGGAGCGGAATATTTTGTTTTAAGCTCAAAAATATTCCCCACCTCTACCGCGGTTTCCGTACGAAGATTTTTATTTCCGCAGAGAGGGCAGGTATAATTTTGGTCTTCAATAATCTCTTTATTGATAGCAATATGGCAAATGTCACAGATATAAATAGTGTCTTCGCCTGCAGGCGTTACCGTTTGAAATTCGTGCGAGTATTTTGAGAAACTTCCTCCTCCCGCAAAAGTAAGGTATGTGTTCTCTCCTAGCCCGACTCTCTCAAACACCCGCGCGTACGATTCCTTCATTCTCTCGTAATACTTCACGAGATCTGGTTCATCGGAGTGGAATGAATACATATCCTTCATCACAAATTCTCTTCCTCGCAAGATTACCGACTTTGCGCGAAGTTCCATACGGAATTTATTCTGAAATTGGTACACCGAAAGAGGGAGGTCTCTATACGATGAAACAAATTGTTTGACGAGAGGGACGACGATTTCCTCGTGTGTAGCGCCAAGCGCGTTTTCTCTCCCCGATGAATCAGAAACTTTATAGAGATCATCCATCGTGTCCCAGCGCCCCGTTGTCTGCCAATTTTCTTTTGGGTGAAGCGAGGGCATTAAGATCTCTTGCCCTAAAGCATTATTCATTTCCTCGCGAATGATCTGCTCTATTTTTTTGAGTACACGGAGACCGAGTGGCAAGTAAGAATAGACTCCCGACTGGAGCTTGTCAACAAACCCAGCTCGAATAAGGAGTTTTGCATTTTTTGCTACCTCATCCGATGGGGCTTCTTTTCGAGTTTTCGTAAATAATTGAGATTGTCTCATAAGTACATGTATCTTACATTAAAAATGTAACCATGCCAAATATTTGACAAAAACTATATACTATGCTATTCTTAAAGCAGGTAGTAAAAAAAGAAATGAGGATAAAGAGATGGCAGAGAATCGGCTTACTGCTGAACAGATTCAACAGCTCGTGGATGTTATCGCTAAGTGTAGCCAGATCGCATCATGGACTCTTACCGAAATCCCATGGGTAACAGCTGCCAAAAGAGAACAGCTCAAAATAGTATCAGCTGCCTAAAGTCACAACCGCCCACCATAGAGAGCATTTTATTTCTCTCTATGGTGGGCGGTTTTTTCGTACATCTTTTCATACCAAAAATGAAATCAATGCACAATCATTATGATGTCGTGATAGGTTACCACCACCATAAGAAGAATAAGCAGAGCAAAACCAGCGCCATTTAATGTGTTCACCAGAGATGGTCGCAAGGGAGATTGTTTAATCGTCTCAATAAGAACAAACAATAATCTACCCCCATCAAGCGCGGGGAAAGGAAAGACATTTATGACGGCGAGATTTATGGAGATGAGCGCTGTGAGAGAGATGAGGTTCAAAAAGCCGAGAGACGAAGCGTCCCTTACCACTCCCACAATTCCCACAGGACCGGAAATATCCGAGAGACCCGCATTACCCGTGAATATATTTTTGAAAAAACCCAGAAGTCCAACTATGGTGGACTTAATGATGGAGATAGTCATTGCCGTTCCCGCATACAAAGCTTCGTGAATGGGGAGCTTGAGTGTACCCACCATATCCAAAGAGACACCTATTGCCTTTGTGCCTTCCTTAAGACCATCAACAGGATGAACAACAACGGTTTTCATTTCCTGTCCTCTTAAAAATGAAAGTGTGAGGACGCTGTGGGAAGCGATGAAATCTTGCGTTGTTGAAACAATAGGGCGTAAAAGTTCTTCCCCGTCGGCAGAAAGCGAGACGATATTATCTCCCTCTTTGAGTCCGCTGTCTCCCGCGGGAGATGCGGGCGTAACGCTTGATATCAAAAGGCGCGCATTTTTTACACGAGACCCGTAGGTCAGATCATCCGAAGAAAAATGGAGTCCAATGACAAATCCCGAGGTGATGAGGAGCCATGCAAATAAAAGATTAAAAATAATGCCCGCGCCAATGATCCACCATTGGGTGAGTTTCGAGCTATGGAACAGACTTCGCTTGGAGTCCTCTCCCACAATAGATTCTTCGTCGGGATTTTCACCGAATATCTTTACAAAGCCCCCCACGGGAAATAAATTTATGGAATATATCGTCTCGCCGATTTTTTTCTTCCATAAATGAGGGGGAAATCCGATGCCAAATTCATCAACGCGAACACCCGCTCTTTTTGCGGCAAGAAAATGCCCGAGCTCGTGAACAAAGACGAGGATGCTGAGAATGATGATAAATAGTAAAATAGACATTTGAGTTGAATATTAAATATTGAATATTGAATGTTGAATTGAAGGGTTCGGGTTTAAAGATATTGAATTGAAATTTGAATTATTCTATATTCGATATTCCACATTCAATATTCTATCCAATGATTTCTTTTTCTTTCTTCTCTCCGAGAGCATCGAGAGTATTATTTGCTTCATCAACAAGTTTTTGAAGATTATCCAATGCAATTTTTTTCTCGTCTTCACTCATTTCATTATCACGCTCTTTCGCAATGATATCGTTCTTGGTTTTTTCGCGTTCATTCCTAACCGCAATATGTGATTCTTCCACTTTATCGCGCGCGATTTTTGTAAACGCAATTCGGCGTTCGGTCGTGAGTGGGGGGAAAGACACCCGAAGCCCAGAATCATCGGCAGACACCGAGAGTCCGAGGTTTGCAGTATTGATTGCTCTCTCTATTTCTTTACCATTTGATTTTTCCCACGGCACAATGCGAAGCGTCCGCGCATCTTCATTGGTTACGGTTGCAATATGAGGGATAGCAAGTCGCGAACCGTATGCTTCAATAAACACCATATCAAGGAGAGCAACGCTTGCGCGCCCGGTATGAATGGTCGAGAGCTCTTTACCCAGATGTTCTTTAATTCCATCCGCTTTTTTCTTGAAAGCCGAAAAATCGTATGTCATATACACAACATAATATCAGAACAAGAATTCATCCGCAAATAAAAGCGGTATTTACCCCGTGGCAAAGCCACGGTAAATATGTTCGTTACATGCACACATTTACCGCCCCAGAGGGGCGGGGTATTATACCCTTATATTAGCTCCCCCGCCTGCCATCGCCTGACTGCTCCTTATTGAGCGATAGGCAGTGGCGGGCAGGTCGGCTCGGAAATGAAAGACGGCACTCTTTCATTTCACTCGCTCTACATCGCTAATAAAAGCGGAGGTCGGGCATCTGTAGATAGCGACTGTTTAATCAAAAACTCAATACCCAACACTAAAATCAACCGTATCGCCATCAAAGAGCATTGAGTGGTCTCTCGGCGGAATACCGTTAATAGTGAACCCAATCTTCCCCGGCTGGTACTTTTTTTCAATCTTTGGATATTCCATAAAAATATTCATAAGTAAGTACAAAAATGATGAACCCTCGCTCATCATTACAGGATGTTCATCCTTACCTGTGATTCTCTGTAACACCTTATCAAACCGTACATTAATAGATATTGCCTTCATTCCCGATATTTCCGTAATTTCCTTCGCCATTTTTTTCATTTCATCATTATTCATATGGTAATCTTACTCTTTTATATACAAATTGTCATATTTCAAAATAAAGACTAAAGAAGATAGTTGTAAACGATATTGTGAATTGAGCGCTTTTGAATTTTTATCTATAGTTTTT
>CAYIHV010000035.1:0-6688 GCA_964363315.1 uncultured Candidatus Saccharibacteria bacterium | reverse complement strand
CGCGCGAATTATCAAAAATCTCCCAAATGAGATGGTGCAGACCCTCAAGCCCTGTTGAGCCGATATACATTCCCGGTCGTTTGCGGACCGGCTCAAGCCCTTCAAGTACGATGATGTCCTCTGCCCCGTATCCTTCTATTTTTTCGTCTTTTTTGGCCATTTTTTCAATAAAAATCAAAACAACGCCTACAAGTAGGCATCTATTTATTCCTTATATTATAGCAAGAAACGAAGGAGAAAGGAAGAGATATATACATTATTCCGCCACCTTCATCGTCTCTCCAATAAAGATATTGTACCAAAAAGCAAGGAGGAGAAAAAGATAGAGCTTGCGGGCATTGTCTTTGTGTCCTGAGATATGGTCATCAATAAGTTTCTGGATGGCTAACATATTAAAATGCTCGCGAATATAGGTATTCTCAGTGATGCTACGATAAAGTCCTCCCTGCGAAGCATCAAACCACTTCCCTATTGGAGTTGGAAAGCCGAGTTTTTTTCTCCGCGCAATTGTTGGAGTGAGCAGAGTATCCGCAACGCGACGCAAAAGATACTTGGTGGTGTAATTCTTCCATTTTAAATTCGGAGGAAGACGGCGCGCAAAATCGGAGACTTCACGATCAAGAAACGGAACGCGAAGCTCAAGCGAATGCGCCATCGTCATCTTGTCCGCCTTTGCCAAAATGTCTCCCGGAAGCCAAGTGTTGATGTCAATGTACTCCATCTTTTCAGAATCCTCGCGATTGGACACTTTTTTGTAAAGCGGGGCAAGGTCCATTCGCGCACAGGACTTCCATTTCCACATATTCTCAACTTCGCGCTGAGAAAAAATATTCGCATTGCCAATGTACCAATCTTCAAGATGACTGAAAAATCGAGTGAGAAAATTCTTTCCACGGAATGAATAATTCGATTCAGAGAGCGGTCGCAAAATCTTTTCACGGATAATTTTTGGCACAAAAGCGAGACACCGACGCGCGTATGGCTCAAGGTAAATATTATATCCGCCAAAAAGTTCATCCGCGCCCTCACCTGACATTACCACCTTTACCGATTTCCGCGCCTCGCGCGCTACAAAGTAGAGTGCGGCGGCAGAAGGGTCGGCGACCGGCTCGTCAAAGTGCCATACAATGTTAGGGAGTTCCTTGAAATATTCATCGCGCGCAATCGTGACAGTTTTATGGTCGGTTCCAGTGTGCCGCGCTGTCACTTCCGCCTCACGCGCCTCGGAAACCTCGTCAAAGCCAATCGTAAATGTAGAGAGCTTCCTATCTCCTAAATTTTTCTGCGCAAGCGCGGCAATAATGCCACTATCAATCCCCCCGCTCAAAAATGAGCCGACGGGAACATCACTCACCATATGGTGTTTAACCGAATCATCAAGAACCGCAAGAAGTTCTTTTGCGTATTCTGCCTCGCCAGAATTCCCAATGTCCGACCTTAATGCGCCACTCTCCAAGGTCGGACCTTGGGAATTCTCACCAAAACTAAATTCCGCATAGCATTGTTCCGTAAACACTCCGCTCACAAGATCAATATCAAGAAAATTCCCCGGCGCAATCTTAAAAATACCTTTAAAAAAAGTCTCTTTGAGCGGATTGTACTGAAAAGAAAGATAATTGAACACCGCTTCATCGTTTACAATACGAGGTACGCCGTGAATAGTGAGAATGCTTTTTATTTCTGAACCAAATGCTTCAATATTCCCATCTTTATTCAACAAATAATAAAGCGGTTTGATGCCAAAAAAATCACGCGCAATAAAAAGTTTCTGCGTGCGTTTATCAAGGATTGCAAAAGCAAACATACCGCGGAGCTTACCGAGGCACGCGCTTCCCTCATCTTCAAAAAGATGGAGTACAACTTCGGTGTCAGTATGAGTTTTAAATTTATACCCGCGCGCTATTAAATCCTTACGAAGCGCTTGATAATTATAAATCTCGCCATTAAACACAATGACAAAATTTTCATCCTGCGAAGATATGGGCTGTTTTCCCCCCTCAAGATCAATGATGGAGAGGCGGCGCGTCCCCATTGCTATTTTCTCATCCACATAATACCCCTCATCATCGGGACCGCGATGAAAAATAGCATCCGTCATGGCGCGAATAATTTCTCCACTTTTTTCTCCCTTATTGATGATACCGGTTATTCCACACATATGTTAAAAATAAAAATTAAAAACGACCTGCCCGCCACTGCCTGTCGCTCAAAAGGAACAGTCAGGCGATGGCAGGCGGGAAAACTAAAAAATCAACGTCATTATAATGGTCTTCAATTTTATCTATCGTTTTTCCATTTTTCATTGTCTTTCTTAGTTTTCAGCTTTAGGTTTTATATTTACTTGCTTAAGAGAGCAAGGGTCACTCCTACCACGACCGACACCATAGCGATAACCCAATACCGCATGGTCACTTTGTATTTAGGCCAACCGATCGCTTCAAAGTGATGATGGAGAGGCGCCACGAGGAATATCTTTTTCCCTCCTCTAAATCTTTTTGAGAGCATCTGGATGATAACAGAAAAAGATGTAGCTACAAGAGGGAGCGCTATGATAGGGAGGATGAAGACCGTATCTGTTAGGAAAGCAAGAACAGAGAGAACGACTGTAAGCGCGAGCATCCCCGTCTCCCCCATATAAAATCGCGCGGGAGGAATATTAAACCACAAAAATGCGAGTGTCCCCCCCGCTACCGCAGAAGAAAACGCCGCAACATCAACTTGATTATTTAGAAAAGCAATTACCGCGTAACCAATAAATACAGGAGCAAGAACCCCTGCCGAGAGTCCGTCAATACCATCAATCACACTCGTAGAAAAAGTCGCCAGCATTATCGTAATAAAAAAAGGAATAAACAAAAATCCTAATTCCAACTGACCATAAAAAGGAATAAAAACTGAAGTAATGCTGAGCTTTGTCACAAACCAGAGACCAATAAGAAATCCTATCAGAATGATTGTTCCCGCTTTTATCTTGCGGTACATCGCGTGGTCATTCGCATACCCGCCTTTGCCAAATATCTGAAGGAGATCATCAGAGAGCCCTAAAAGCGCGGCGGAAATAAACGCGAAGAGCGGAATGAATGTTTGATTGCGACTGAGAAAATTAAGCTTTGAAGTCAGTGGCGTTGGAAAAGCCCACGAAAGAAGTGCCAATGAGAAAATAATTAAAGAAACCGAGAGCCATATTACCGTTCCTCCCACGCGCGGAGTGGAGAGTTCCCCGTCCTCATTGTGAATTTGCCGAAACGCCGCCGATTTGTCGCTACTCTTGCGAGACACCTTTTTCCACATTCGATATTTTATAAAATAACACATAAGGATAGGCGTCATCAAAATACCCGCTACGAAAGAAAGGGTGGCGGGGATGAATATTTTTACCAAAGTAATCGTTCCGAGCGCAGTCATAGGGGCATCATAACACACTCAAATTATTGTTCAAAAACTACCGTACTTCCCACCCATTAGCAGAGAGTGCCGAGGTAATATGTTCCATAATGCTATTTACTTCTCCGTCAGAAAGAGTTTTTTCATACGATTGAAAGACGAGATTAAAAGCGTATGAGGTTTTTTTACCTTCAGAAAATTCTTTTGTGAAGACATCAAAAAGTCGCTTGATGCGAAGAAGTTCCCCTCCCTCGTCAGCGATAACAGAGAGTACGGCATCCACAGAAACACCTTCGGGTGCCCAGAGCGCAATATCACGAAGCATAAATGGATAAGGAGAAATTTTTGCGTATCGCGCATTAATAGATTCAAACGGCGTGCCGACTTTTAGCAATGGTAACTTTTCAAGGAGCTCCCCCAAGTCAAATTCAAAAGTATTTTCAGAGAATTTCCCTTCAATAGGAACTCCCAATATTTCACTTAGAACATTTCGCGTTTTTTCAAGATATTCACGCGTGACCTCCCCTTTCTTTTTATTTGTTTTCACGAGTTCAACGCCTATCGCACACGAGAGTTTCTCTTCCATTACTCCGGGAAAAACTTCACCAATCTCAAAAATTTTAATCTCATCAAGGCCGAGGAGTGGCGCATTGCGCGTGTTAATCTCAAGCGACTGCACGAGACCTGTCGCTAAGTCTTTTCTCAAAAACGCCTTGTCAAGAGCAAGGGGATTCTCTACAGCGAAAACACCCTCTCGCTGAAACGACGAAGTGTATATTTCTGAAAATCCATGCGCCGCAAGAGTGTCTCGGATAAGGTTTGCATAATGATATGCATTGAGAGATTGCGGAACAAAAGAGGAAGGAGGGAGCGGGGTATCAGTAATTTTATGAAAGCCATATACGCGCCCAATCTCCTCAACAATATCTTCTTTGATGGTGAGATCAAGACGAATGAGTGGTGGTGTTATGGTGAAAATCTCCCCATCGCGACTACTCTTAAAATCCAAGCGCTTTAAGATCTCCCCTATTTCATCCCCCGAGAGCGTTGTTCCCAAAATACCATTCGCCTCTTTGGTGTCAACAATTATTTTATTTTCTTTTTGTGGTTCAGGATACACATCCACGACTTCGCCAAATCTTGCATCAGGACATATTTCAAACAAAATTTTTACAGCAAGGGACATTGCGCCCCCGGCCAAGACTGGTGAAAGACCGTGCTCAAATCGCTTTGACGAATCAGTACGAATACCGACTCGCAGAGCAGTTTTTCGTACATTTACCGCATTGAAATTTGCCGCCTCAAAAATGATGTTTGTTGTTGTATTATCTATCCCTGCATCTTTGCCACCCTTTACGCCAGCTATAGCCAATGCGCGCGAGCTGTCTGCAATTACAAGCGTTTCAGATGTAAGCGCTATTTTCCTGTCGTCAAGTGTAGTAATTACTTCACTCTCATACGCCCGCCTCACTTTGATGGTTGTTGGTTGATGGTTGTTGGTTGTCAGTTTCTGCAGGTCAAATACATGCATCGGCTGGCCGAGTTCAAGCATTACGAAATTCGTAATATCCACGATATTATTGATAGATCGTTGCCCCACGGATTCAAGGCGCGTACGGAGCCACGCTGGCGACTCGCCGACTTTAATATTTTCAACCACAAGCCCCATATAGCGCGGGCAAAGTGTTTCATCTTCAACCATAATATTTAATTTCCTCACATTACCTGTCGTCTGTTGTATGTTGTCTGTTGTCTGTTTCTTAAGTGGCACTCCGCTCAAAACGGACACCTCTCGTGCAACCCCTTTATGAGACAAAAGGTCGTGCCCGCGATCGGGTAAGATTTTTATATCAAAAATGGTATCGTCTCCATGCTTTACCATACCCTCTACTTCGGCAAGATTTTTTGTCAGAAGTTCGGCAAGATCATCAGGATTTGGAATATCCTTGTCAAAATGTGACTTAAGCCAATTGTAGGAAATAGAGAGGTTCATCCCGTTAGAGATAGGAAATAAAATTTCCGTAAATTACTGTGTTGTTAAATAGCATAACATTAAACATAAAATACGAACAAATATAAATTTTAGAAACAGTGTGATCTCTAACGGGATTCATTATTAAAATTGATTTACCAAACGCAGATCCCCCGCATAGAGCAGGCGAATATCATCAATGCCATATTTGAGCATTGCGAGGCGATCAACTCCCACACCAAAAGCAAACCCTCGGTATTTTTTAGGATCAATACCAGCAGAGGTTAGGACATTGGGGTGAATCATCCCCGCGCCTAACACTTCAAGAAAACCCGTCTGTTTGCAAACATTGCACCCAGCCCCCCCGCACTTCATACACGACACATCAATCTCAAACCCGGGCTCCACAAAAGGAAAATAACTCGGGCGAAAACGAATTTTTACTTCCGCGCCATAAAGCATTCTAAAAAGCTCGTAGAGTGTGTGTTTCAAATGCGCAAGAGAAATCCCCTCGCCGACAACGAGACCTTCTACTTGATAGAACTGCGCTTCGTGCGTCGCATCAGTCGCTTCATAGCGAAAAACTTTGCCCGGCACGACAATTTTAAATGGGGGCTTATGGTCTTCCATATAGCGCGCCTGCACCGATGAAGTGTGAGTGCGGAGTACTGTTTGTGGCGCTCCTTTTACCCAAAAAGTATCCTGCATATCGCGCGCAGGGTGGTCTTGAGGAACATTGAGCGCGTCAAAATTGTAATATTCGCTCTCAACCTCCGGCCCATCGGCAACCTCAAAACCCATCGTCACAAACGAGTCCACGATTTCGCGCATAATCTGAGTTAAGGGGTGCAAGTGCCCTTGTCCCTCTTTATTTTCACCCCTTTTTATCATATCTCATATCATACACAAAAATCCCCACCCAACCAAATTTACCCTTATATATCTTTGACATTTATTAAGATACGGTTTAGTCTATTATTAGATTATTAGATATTCAATAAGTGACAGAATCGGTACATTTATACTGACCGAGAGCGACAAAAGTAAGGATGAGATCGCCACTTAACCTACCGGGGTGATTACCGAAATTCTTTTGACCAAGAAGGGCAGAAAGAGAAAACCATTTCTTTAATTTTGAGTTCTCCGTTGTCGGAAATAATTACGGGGGCCTTTTCGGTTTTTAAATATCCAGCTACGCGGATGTTCCATTCAAGATCCTCGGCGATTTTGATCTTGAGTCGCTTGGATAGTTGGTTGGCTTTGACTTTTAGGATGAAGTGGGCACACATGGAGGTATTAAACTTAAGCGGTCCTCACGAGTCAAGCATCAGG
>CAYIHV010000034.1:0-7092 GCA_964363315.1 uncultured Candidatus Saccharibacteria bacterium | reverse complement strand
AAAAGATATTGATGCTGTGGAGTGGGCGATGGAGGTTTCAGGAATTGAAAAACATCGTAATACGCTTATTGGCAAGCTTTCCGGCGGCGAGCGACAACGGGTCTTTATTGCGCGCGCGCTTGCAAGCGATCCGGACATTCTCGTCTTGGATGAGCCGACCGTTGGGGTGGATATTGGCGCGCAAAAAAGGTTTTATGAATTTTTAGCGAAACTCAATACCGAGCATCTTCTTACGATTCTCTTTGTCTCTCATGATGTGGATATGGTGTCAAAAGAGATTAAGACGGTTCTTTGTCTCAATCATAATCTTGTGTGTTACGGAGAGCCAAAAAATCTTCTTGAAGAAAACATTATACAACAACTCTATGGTGAAGGGGTGGCAAAGATTGACCACAATAAACAACATTAACCATAACAAATAACGATGATTGAAATTTTTCAATATGATTTTATGATACGGGCATTTGAGGCGGGAATTGCCGTTGGGATAGTGGCGCCGCTCATTGGTATGTTTCTTGTGGTAAGGAGATATTCGCTTTTATCTGACACCATTGCTCACGTTTCGCTTGCTGGGGTGGCAACAGGGCTTCTCTTTCAGTTTAATCCTATTTTTTCTGCCATTTTGTTTTCCGTTGGCGCTTCTTTAGGGATTGAGTGGCTTCGATATTCACGAAAAATTTTTAGTGAATCCATTCTTGCAATCTTTTTATCGGGGTCGCTTGCGCTCGCGGTGGTTATCCTTTCTATCGCTAAAGGTTTTAATGCAAATCTTTTCAGTTATCTTTTTGGGAGTATTTCAACAGTTTCTCTCTCTGATGTTTTGGTTATCTTTACGCTCGCGGTTGTGGTTTTTGGAAGCATTGTCTTATTCTATAAAGAATTTTTTTCCGTATCTTTTGATGAAGAAATCGCCCAAGTGAGCGGTCTTCCGGTACGGCGATTAAACTTTATATTGGTAACACTTGCGGCTGTTACGGTTGCGCTCTCTATCCGTATCGTTGGCGTACTCCTTATTGGAGCGCTTATGGTTATTCCTGTTGTTGCCGCGATTCAGTACGGGAAGAGTTTCCGCACAACTCTTTTCTTGTCGGTGGCTATTTCGCTCTTTTCGGTTATCGGAGGACTCTTTTCTTCATATTACCTCAATATTGCCACTGGAGGTACTATTGTCCTTATCGCGCTCATTGTCTTTTTGATAAGTGTCATCTTTACTAAAAAAGGGTAGTATGATAAAATTAAAAGATAGAAAATTGGCACATTTTATTAATTTATTTTTGTACTTATGTATACATATACTATTTTGAATATTGTTTCGTGGGCAGTTGTGGTAATTATGTCCATTGCCTTAATTATCCGCCTTGCGAGAAGCTCTGCGTTTAAAGAAATATTTTGGCATCGTTATTTGATCATGCCGGTTACATTGATTATTGTTGCTGTCCTCTCGGGAATATATTCTTATAAAACATATGCTCCAGATTTTGCGATGCCTCCTTTTATGCACACTATGGCGCCTGGAAGTGGTCCTGCTCCATATTTACCACTTGCAAATATTGTTAAATTCTTCAAGAGCGAGCCAAAATTTGAGCGTGTGGCGGATATTGCTCAAGACCCAAACAATGTGCCAGCGCCGATTACGCGCACTGCTCCGCAAACTGTTGAGTTTCACCTCACTACAAAAGAAGTCGTTTCAGAAGTAGCACCGAACATCTACTTCAACTATTGGACTTACGATGGAAAGGTTCCCGGTCCAATGCTTCGCGTACGCGTCGGTGATACGGTTATTACTTCGCTCACCAATGACGCAACAAGTTTACACCCTCATAATATTGACCTTCATTCAGTCACGGGGCCGGGAGGAGGTGCCACGCTTACCAATGTAAAACCGGGAGAGACAAAGTCGTTCAAATGGAAAGCACTTCAGCCGGGAATCTATGTATATCATTGCGCGACGATGAACATCAGCACGCACAATGCGCACGGACAGTACGGCCTAATTCTCGTCGAGCCGGAGGGTGGTTTGCCAAAGGTTGATAAAGAATTTTATGTAATGCAGGGAGAGCTTTATACGGCAGGAGGAATAGGTCGTCAGGGAATGGCTGTGTTTGACGCGCAGGCGCTTATGGATGGCAATCCGACCTATGTAACATTCAATGGGCGCGTAGAGGCAAAGACGAAGATGGAGGTCAAGCGCGGAGACAAAGTGCGCGTCTATGTCGGCAACGGCGGCATCAATCTCGTGTCCTCGTTCCATGTCATCGGAGAGATTTTTGACATTGTATACCCGGAAGGCGCAATGGGCGAAGGGTCGTCTCTTTTTAAAAATCTGCAGACAACAATCGTTCCCGCGGGCGGAGCGGCAATCGTAGAATTTACCGTTGATGTGCCGGGAAGACTGGTTCTTGTAGACCATGCGCTTGCGCGATTGAACAAAGGCGCGTGGGCGACGATGAATGTTACCGGCGAACCGAACCCCGATGTTTATTCGGCGGTGGAGTCCTCTTCAACTACCACAGAAACGATGCCTGATATGAAAACGGGCGGATACTGATTACTATTGACTAATAACTAACTATGCCTGAACTCGAACTTAAAGAAACCCAATATAGTCAGTATTTTTGGAACATTACCATCTCTATCATCTTCATAGCCATCTTATTCCTGCTGATGTCTATGAGCGATATATTGGATACAGGTATTCTTATGAAGATTTCCCCATTTCATTTTATTGTTGTTACGCTCGCAACATTTCGCTTAACACGACTCTTTGTCGCGGATCACATTACTGAATGGTTGAGAGATTTATGTATGAAGAAAGTTTTTGTAAAAGATGAGATGACGGGAGATATGTATATGCGATGCGAGAAACCAATAAAAGGCATCCGTCGTATCGGAATAGACCTCCTTGAATGCCCCTGGTGTATGGGTATATGGATGGCATTAATCTCGCTTGTTCTTTATTATTTGGCAATTACGGAAGTATTCTTTCTTTCATGGATAATCCTCCTTATCTTTGCTGTTGCTGGTTTTTCGGAAATTATCTATGCTTCCATTGTCGCGCTTATGGCGCCCCACGAGGGAGGAGCGTATCTCGTTGACCAAAGAGGAGTAAACATCTTGAGTGGACAAAGACATAAATCAGCGCCCAATGTTTGTACGGACTGTGGCGGAGGAGTAGGGAATGGGAAGTAAAATAAGCTCAGTAAAATAAGCTCCGCCCTTCGTAAAAACGAAGGGCGGAGCTTATTAATAAACCTTATCTATGTGTTCTTTTACAAAGTCCATCGTATTGCCGTAGACTTTTTTACCTGGGTTAAAGATATTCTGCGGATCAAAGATGTTTTTTGTTTCTTCAAAGAGTTTGTAAACATCTTCCCCATACATTTGCTTGAGGAATGGAGTGCGAATGAGTCCGTCATTATGTTCTCCGGACATTGATCCGCCAAATTCAAATACGAGGTCAAATACTTTTTGTCCAAGTTCTATAACCGTCTCTCGTTCTTTTTTGTTGCGGAGATCCATCAAGGGAATGATGTGGAGATTACCATCGCCAATATGTCCCGCAATCGTATAGAGAAGCCCGTATCCTTTGAGCAGGGTAGTCAGACGAGGGAGAAACTCTGGAAGATGTTTGGGGTCAACAATAATGTCATCAATAAATGGTGCCGTGCGTTTTCCAGAACTATGGTTACGCAGAAGATTGAAGCTTTCGTGGCGAATGGTCCAATATTTTTGAGCATCTGCTTTTGTCTTTGCAAAATGAGTTTTTATCCCAAATTGTTCCATATCTTTTTGTGTGGCAAGTGCACGCGCTTCTACTTCTTTTCTATCATCTCCTGTAAATTCAGCAAGGAGAATAAGTTTTGGAACCCCACCAGTAAGCACCATAAAAAACTCAGGGAGGAAACTTAATCCAAGAGAAATAATTCCAGTTTTCAGAGACTTGACAATATCGGGGAAAAATCGGACGGCGAATTTAAAAGTGTTATCATCAAATGATTCAAAACTTTCCGGTCTATGCTCAAGGACTTTGTTTACGATAGAGGGGAGGTTCGTGAGGTCTTTAACAAAGAGGACAAGGAGTGTTGATTCCGCTTTTGGTTTAACAAGTCTAAAGGTTATCTCGGTGGTGATACCGAGGGTGCCTTCTCCTCCCGTAAAAAGTTTGGTGAGGTCAAATATCTTGCGATCCCATATATTCCAGAGAGCGTATCCGGTGGAATTTTTACTTACTTTCGGTTTCGCGGACTTTATCTCCGCGTAGTTTTTTTCAAGAAGCGCGTACATTTTGCGATACACTTCTCCTTCAAAATTGGCGAGCTTTATTTTTTGATCAAGCTCTTCTTTTGTGATGGGACCAAACGAATATTCATTGCCGTCAGCGAGGACGACCTTCAAATTCTGAACATATTGTTCTGTGCTCCCATAAGTAAGCGTCTTCTCTCCCGAAGCGTTTGTTCCCACCATCCCCCCGACAGCACAAAGCTCTTTTGAGGCGGGGTAGGACGGCATAATACGATTGCGGATGAGCGTCACTTTTTCAAGATCGCGGTAAAATACCCCCGGCTCTGCAACAGCGTAATCATCAGTTATTTCCTTTATCGCGTTTAGCCCCTTTACATCGAGGATAATAGATGAATTGAGCGCGCCTCCCGCCATCCCCGTACCAGCCGCGCGGGGAGTAAGGGAGAGGGTAGGGTCTTCTCTTTTATGTTTAGACACGAACCGCACAATTGTTTGTACATCTTGAGAATCTTTTGGGCGCGCGATAAGTGAAGGGATAACTTCAAAAATACTCGCATCGTTTCCGTATGATGCGAGAGACTTGGTATCGTCAATAATTTCTCCTTTGAAAACTGCGCGTAAAGATTTTTTGATGTCATCCGTGGGGGATTCTAGGGCATTCATAATCATCAGTATACGGTATTTCCCATGCAAAATAAAGAGGGTTAAAAGATATTGAAAATTAATTAATCTTGTGATATAAGATAGAGAGAATTTTGTTAGAAAATAAATGGGACGAGGTGCTAATATGTCTAATCCTAGCCGAAGAGAAAGGAGAAGGTTAAGGCTATTAAATTATCGTCGTGATGACAACAGAAGAGCGTATGTGTGCATCTGTCCGAAATGTCTATGGAGAAAAGCAAATAGCCACCATCATATTTTTCCAAAAAGACACTTCGGGGAGGGTAATGGTCTGACAATTTTGCTATGTAGAAGGTGTCACGACGAGCTAGAGGGGCTCATTCCCTCTGGACGCCTACATAAAAAGAGGTATGTGGGTATCCTTAAGATGTTCCTTGCTCGTTATTAGCCGTAAGGGCCTTTTATTAGGCCCTTTTGTTTTATTCCGAAAATATGTACCGACTACAGCCCCCGCAATGCTCCCAAAGATGATTCCGGCGATGAATTCAGAGAACTAGTGGATGCTTATAGAAACACCAAACCCTATATAGAGAGCGCCGAGAAGCGCGCTGTATTTCAAAACCTTATTTTTTGGGTAGAACATTATTAAGGTCACCGCCATAGCAAAAGCAACGGTCGTATGAGAAGATGGCCAACCCCAAAATACACCGTTTTCCAAAAATCCAAAATTAAATTTTTTACTTATATCTATTACTGGGTCTATATAGATAGGAGGTATTCTTCCGGTGATAGATTTATAGAAAATAGAGATAATATACGAGACAATCTCTGCTTGAAAAAGCGCGTAAGCGACATTGATGGTTTGAGCACTCTTCTGAACGCGCCCCATGATGTAAAAGATAGGGGGAAGAAAGAAGGGTAATACAAGGCCGAGAATCACCGCTGGGAAGAGAATGTTTTGAAGTATGGCAATTCTTGTTACTTTAAAATACCACCAATCAAATCCCGACATCACGATAATATATGTGAGGACTATCGCAAGAAGATGGAATAAAAGGTAATCTCTCAAAAAACAGTTTTGGGTATTTTTTAAAAGAGAGTAAATAAGATTTTTCATCTTGTAAATTATAAGTATATCATATGGTCTAATATGTTTTGTAATGTGCTATATAAAGATTATCCATTGTTAAAATAAAATTAAAGGGGTATTATATTGAGATATATGGGAAATAAAATAATCATAAATGGAAAGGGTTCAATAAAAAGCGGGCAGAGAGGAAATCAGATGTGGAGAGCGCATCGCCTTGAGGCGGGACAAAAAAATGCCGCAATTAAACCGAAGAGAAAAAAGAAAAAGACCCGAGTATAGTGTCATCCCCAATTAACCTCTAGTTATGAACCCACTGGCTTCTTATTTAATGAAAAGTGGAGTACTCACAACCGATACAATCATCCATGCTTTCAAAAAAATAGACCGAAAGGATTTTGTCCCTTCCACCTATCTCAGTGAAGCATACGGCGATTATCCCATACCAATCGGTGATGATGGACAGACCATTTCTCAACCGACGACCGTTGCCATTATGTTGGAGCTTCTCGGCGCGCAAAAGGGAGAGAAAGTTCTTGATGTGGGTTCGGGTTCCGGCTTCACTACGGCGATTCTTGCTGATATAGTCGGAGACACGGGACGAGTCATTGGCGTTGAGATCGTTCCGCAATTAGTAACATTCGGACAGGCAAATCTAAGAAAATACCATCTTCCCCATGCAACCATTCAAGAGGCGATGGACATATTAGGTCTACCGAGTGAAGCGCCTTTCAATAGGATTCTTGTCTCCGCTTCTGCAAAAGAGTTACCGCAACCACTTGTCAACCAACTTAATCCGGGCGGTGTTATGGTCGCCTCCGTTGGTAGTGAAATATGGAGAGTAGAGAAGCTCCTTCAGGGGGGTGTCTCTATAAAAAAGTACTCGGGTTTTGCTTTTGTGCCACTTATTGAAATGGAATAGAAAATCTGTTATCGTCAATTAGTAATCTTATGGCTCTGTAGCCATGGGTCTCTCCCTCGACTCTCTGTTCGTCGTCACTCGCCTCGGTCTGGGCACCGCCTCGCTATCTCGCGTGCTCGCTCTATATAGCTCTGGCGTTCGAGCCCTTAATCAATGCCTTGCATTGATTCCGCAGAGCTTGTAACGCAAAAATCGCCCAAAAGGCGATTTTTGCGTTACA
>CAYIHV010000033.1:0-7256 GCA_964363315.1 uncultured Candidatus Saccharibacteria bacterium | reverse complement strand
TCTCTGCGCGCATTGATGGCAGGAAAGTAGATTTTCGCGTTTCAACATTTCCCGCTTATTACGGGGAAAAGGTCGTAATGCGTATCCTTGATACGCAAAAAGGAATAAAGACACTCAAAGAGCTAGGTCTTCGCGAAAGTCATCTTGAGGAGGTTAGGCAGATATTGAAGCGACCATACGGTATCATCCTCATTGCGGGACCAACGGGCGCGGGGAAATCAACAACACTCTATTCTATGTTAAATGAGCTTAATAAAGAAGCAAGAAATATCGTTTCCCTTGAAGATCCTGTTGAATACAGTATTGATGGGGTTAGCCAGTCTCAAATTAGAGCAGAGATCGGATATACTTTTGCTTCAGGGTTGCGCACCATACTTCGTCAAGACCCGGACATCATTATGGTTGGGGAGATTCGCGATAAGGAAACCGCCCAGCTTGCAATACAGGCGGCGCTTACCGGCCATCTCGTCTTTTCTACACTCCACACCAATACTGCTATTGGGGCCATTCCCCGTCTCATTGATATGGGAGTCGATCCATACCTCATTGCTCCCACCCTCATTCTCTCCGTTGCTCAGCGACTTGTAAAGACTATCTGCCCAGGGGGCCAAAAGGCAGTCTCTGATGAAGGGGCGCTTAAAGTTATGGTTGATAAAGTCTTTAAAGATTTACCAGATGAGTATAAGCATAAATTAAACCTTGAGCGCCCTTTGAATGAGGCAATTCCAACTTCTGAATGTTCAACGGGCACACGCGGGCGCATAGCCGTCTTTGAGGTCTTTTCGGTAGACAAGGAGATTGAAAAAATTATCCTTTCTGAACCAAATGAAGAAAATCTCTGGAGGGCTGCTCGCAAAAAGGGGATGATTACTATGAAAGAGGATGCTATACTTAAATGTATGGAGGGGATTGTGCCTTTTAATGAAATAGGGGGGCTTTAGGGGCAGAATAATAGAGAATGTTAAATCGGGAACCATACCCCACATCCTTCATTCTCACCTCTATCCTTTCACTATATTATCGTTTGATGATATAATAAACACACTATGGATAACACAGAAAAGATGAAAGAAGTTTTTATTGTTGATGACGATAAATTTCTTCTTGATATGTACACTTTCAAATTCAAAGAGAGGGGATTTGAGGTGGTTCAGGCATTTGGTGGCGCTGACGCTCTCAAAAAATTAAGAGGGGGAGTTACTCCCGATGTAATACTTCTTGATATCGTTATGCCCGTTATGGATGGATTTGATCTTTTTAAGGTTATTAAAAGCGAGAAGTTGGCGCCCGAAGCAAGAGTAATAATTTTATCAAATCTCGGCCAACCTGCTGATATTGAAAAAGGTCGTGAGCTTGGGGCAAACGGGTATGTTATTAAGGCATCATCCACACCTTCGGAAGTCGTTGAAAAGGTTATGGTGGTCTTGCGGGGAGGAGAGTTGTTTGATAAGTAATGCAAGAGGGGATATTTGATTTATGCCTACGCACAATTATAAAGATGAACTTGAAGATTTAATAACGAGGGCTCTTTCTGGCGGCGCATCGGACATTCATCTATCGGAAGGACATTACCCCTCTTTTCGTGTTTCTGGCAATTTGATGCCCCTTATGAATCATCGCGCTCTTACCTCTCTTGACACCATGGGTTTTCTCAGCGAGCTCTTAACCCCTTCATTTAAGGAACATTTTCTTGAGAACAAAGAGATTGATTTTTCTTACAATTTTTATAACAAAGCGCGCTTTCGCGGTAATGCCTTTTTTCAAAAAAACGCGGTAGGGATTGCGCTCCGCTTTATCCCTTCCCAGATTAAGACAATAGAAGAACTCAACTTGCCTCCCATTCTTGAAATGTTTTCAAGAAAGAAACAAGGATTCTTTCTTGTGGTTGGCCCTGTGGGACAAGGCAAGTCAACTACGCTTGCCGCAATGATAGAGCTGATGAACCGCGAACGAGCGGAACATATTGTAACCATTGAGGACCCTATTGAACATTTATTCGGCCCCGGGAAGTCCATCATTGATCAACGAGAAGCGGGGATAGACACACAAAGCTTCAAGGTGGGGCTTCAATCGGCGTTTAGACAAGATGTGGATATTATTATGATTGGGGAAATGCGCGACCTTGAAACAATGTCAGCCGCGGTGACAGCGGCAGAGACGGGACATCTTGTGCTCTCAACACTCCACACCAATAATGCTTCCCAAACCATAAACCGCATTATTGATTCTTTCCCTCATGACCAACAAGCGCAGATTCGCACCCAGCTTGCCGGCAGTCTCCTTGGTGTGTTCTCCCAACGCCTTATTCCGCGCATATCTGGGGGGCTTGTTCCCGCATACGAGCTTCTTATCAATAACACTGCCGTATCCAGTCTTATTCGAGAAGGGCGCACCAATGAGATTGATGTGGTGATTGAAACTGGGTCAAATGAAGGGATGATAGATATGAATCGTCATCTTGCGGAACTTGTCCACAAGGGAGAGATTACCCCTGAAAATGCGCTCGCTTACTCTTTTAATTCAAAGAGTCTTTCTCGAATCTTGCAGATGTAACTAAATAAAATTAAAAACTGAGAACGACCTGCCCGCCACTGCCTGTCGCTCAAAAGGAACAGTCAGGCGATGGCAGGCGGGAAAGCTAAAAAAGACAAAGAAAAATGAAAAACTACAATCAAAATTCAAAAATTGCTTCCCTTTTTGAATTATTATTTAATTTTTTCATTTTTCGTTTTCAATCTTTAATTTGAAATATATGCTCTTTATTTACAAAGCCGTCACGAAAGAAGGAATGGAGACAGAGGGTGAAATTACCGCGCAAGATCAGGATTCCGCGGTCAACACCCTTCAGCGAAGCGGACTCGTGGTCATTTCAGTGCGCTCAGGGGACAAAAAGAATCTCTTTGAATATGATATTAATATCTTTGACCGCGTATCGGCAAAAGAGGTGGCGATAATTTCGCGCCAACTGGCGACACTCCTTGAGGCCCATGTTCCCGCGCTCAAATCATTTCGTCTTCTTGCTTCTGAATCAGACAACCCCATGGTACTGAAGAAATTTACTGAAATATCCGATGATATTCAGAATGGTGTTGCAATCTCTGACGCACTTTTCAAACATCCGAGCCTTTTTTCCGATTTCTATGTCAATATGGTCCGCGCTGGAGAAGAGTCGGGAAAACTCCCGGAAACATTCACTTCACTCGCGAATCAACTTGAGCGGTCGTACGAACTTATTTCAAAGACGCGCGGAGCGCTTGTTTACCCGGTATTTATCATGGTAACCTTTATCGCGGTAATGATTCTTATGTTTGTTCTTGTGATCCCCAATCTTACAGATATTATTTTACAAAGTGGGCAGGAAATACCTTTTTATACCAAACTCGTCATTGCAATAAGTTCGCTTTTAATAAATTACGGGGTATTCCTAATTGTGCTCTTTGTGGCAGGAATATTTTTTGTATGGCGTTATTCGCGCGGAACGACACTTGTCGCTCAATTAAAATTATGGATCCCTGTCATTGGAAATTTGTATCGCGCCGTGTATCTCTCTCGTATTGCGGATAATATGCACACAATGCTCTCAAACGGTATCTCAATGGTGAGAGGAATAGAAATCACGGCGAATGTTGTAGGGAACGACATCTATAAGAATATCTTATTGGAAGCTGGAGAGGCGGTGAAAGGAGGAACACCTCTTTCGGCCGCGCTCGGCAATCGTCCAGAGATCCCTACGGTAATGATACAGATGATTAGGATTGGCGAGGAGACGGGAGAAATAGGGAGCATTCTTGAGAAACTTTCAGTCTTTTATCAACGGGGAGTGGATGATGCCATCCGTACTGTTGTTGCCATGATTGAGCCGTTGATGATTGTGGCTCTTGGAATTGGAGTTGGGGGGGTTCTTGCTTCGGTACTCATTCCTATTTATCAGATTGCGGGGGGAATATAGGGATAGAATGTGGAATATTGAATATGGAATGTTGAATTGATTCAAAATTTCATATTCAATATTCCACCCCGTTGCCACTTGCGATAAAAATAGTATGGATGG
Source organism: uncultured Candidatus Saccharibacteria bacterium (assembly GCA_964363315.1). Lineage (GTDB taxonomy): Bacteria > Patescibacteriota > Minisyncoccia > Phycocordibacterales > UBA1550 > UBA1550. The sequence goes on along the minus strand of CAYIHV010000033.1, from coordinate 3,205 downwards.
TATAATAAACAAGTAGCGTAGAAAAGAGAAGGTGGTCTATGGCATAACTTCCATATTCAACATTCAATAGTCTATTCTTACGAGAGGGCGGCGATATGGCCATGTCGCTCTCTCAAAAATTATTAGTTTATAATTATTAGTTTAAGTTTAAAAAAATATGAATAAAAAAGGTTTTACACTTATTGAACTTTTGGTTGTTATCGCGATCATAGGTATTCTCGCATCAGTTGTTCTCGCCTCTCTTAACAGCGCGCGCTCAAAAGGTGCTGATGCTGCCATAAAGGCAAATCTGTCTGGGATTCGAGCAAATGCTGAGTTACAATACGATACTATGAATGGGTGTTATTCAAATACAGGTACTGCTTGTAGCGCGAGTGCTCCATCAGTTGTTGTTCCTGACGCATGTGCATTAGCGGGAGCACTTAATATTTTTGGCGTTACTAGTATCGCCGCGCAGACTGCAGCCGCAGATACAGCTGGTGGATTCGTTTCATGTAGTGCTACTGTTGGAGGCACTGCATGGGCTGTTGTTGGGCAATACAAGTCTGATATTCTAAAGGGCTGGTGTGTAGATAGTACTGGTAAATCAAAAGAGGTTACTATTACAACAGGAACAATTCAGGCAAATGTAAATGCTGAGATTGCATCAGGTGCTTGTGTTGAATAATCTAGTTGTTGATGGCTAAGCTAATTTGGGTAGATTCCACAAAACCACGCGCTACTCAGCGCGTGGTTTTGTTTTGTGGTAAAATAGTTGTATGGATTTCCCATCACTCGTCTTTATATTTATTTTTGGGGCTATCATTGGGAGCTTTTTGAATGTCGTCATTTACCGCTATAATAGCGGGCTGTCCCCACTCAAAGGGCGCTCTCAATGTTTCGCGTGCGGTCATAATTTGCGCTGGTATGAGCTTGTCCCTATTGTAAGTTTTATTATTCAGCGCGCGCGTTGCAGAGAATGCGGCGTACGACTTTCTTGGCAATACCCCGCCGTTGAGGCGCTTTCAGGTATGATTTTTGTCGCCGTCTATATGCTCGGCAAGACATTACCGGAAACAATTTACCTTCTTGTCATCTTTTCAACTTTGCTCATCATTGCCGTGTATGATTTGCGACACAAAATTATTCCTGACGGGCTTGTTGCGTTTTTCGCGATTCTTTCTCTCGCGTGGTTTTTATGGACGACAGGATTTGTACGCGCTATTTATTTTCCTCATTACTGGACACTTGTCGCTGGCCCAATACTCTTCTTGCCATTTTTAGGGCTTTGGCTGGTATCACGCGGGAAGTGGCTTGGATTGGGAGACGGTAAACTCGCCCTCGGCATAGGGTGGTTTCTCGGTGCGGCGCTTGGCGGGTCGGCAATTATGCTCGCATTTTGGATCGGCGCGGGTTTTGCGCTTGTTATACTGGCGATTCAGAGAATAGGAAGAAGCGGGGGGGCAGAGCGTCTTTCAATGCAAAGCGAAATTCCTTTTGGGCCATTTCTTATCTTAGGTGTTTTTATTGTATACTTTACTCATATCAATTTTTTTGATGGGTCCATCGATTTCTTTTCTCTTTTATGAATAAAGATACTCAATATTTAACGAAAAAAGGGTTTACCCCCACACCTATTCTTGTATTGTTGCATTGTGTTTTTTTCATACCGCGTCTATTATGCGTGCCCTCGCCAAATAACGAAACATCCCTTTTGTTTAATAATGCAACAAAAATACCATACAAAAATAGGTGTAGGGGGTTTACCCCCACACCTTTCAGGGGATTGTTCTGTTTTTTCAAAAACATCTCAATACGCGGAGATAATCTCTCTGCCACAAACCACCTCTCCTCACGCATATTTCCGCAGAACAAAAAATTATACCCTGAAAGGTGTAGGGGGTTTACCCCCACACCTTTCAGGGGATTGTTCTGTTTTTTCAAAAACATCTCAATACGCGGAGATAATCTCTCTGCCACAAACCACCTCTCCTCACGCATATTTCCGCAGAACAAAAAATTATACCCTGAAAGGTGTAGGGGGTTTACGCTTATTGAGCTTCTCCTCACGATTAGCCTGTTTATTTTTATGACAAGTATTGTCCTTGCAAAATATCGTTCATTTAGTATAAATTCTGTCTTTGCGAATGCGGTTGAAGGTGTCGTCCTCTCTCTCCGGGAAGCGCAGGTGTATGGAGCGGGGACGAAGGGAGTTGGAGTTTCTTCTTTTAATGTGCCATATGGCGTTTATTTTGTCGCAAATTCGAGTCAAATTATTGTCTTTGCCGACAGTAATTCCAATGGATTATATTCATTAACTGATACTCTCATTGAAACAATTAGATGGCAAAGTAATATCAGAATATCTTTTAGCGGCATCACTTGCGATACGACGAACAGTATTAGTTATCTCGGGGTTACTTTTTCTCGTCCCAACCCAGACGCGATTATTACCCGTGGAGATCTCACAAAATGTGTTACTGCCACAATTACGATTACTGATTCAAACACCAACAGAACGGCATTGGTGTCTATAAATAATGCGGGACAGATATCAATGCAATAATATGATATATTCAATATTCAATACCAAATATGGAGTTCGTTCAGCCCGCCGTGGCTTTACCCTCGTTGAAATGATTGTTTCCATCGGACTCTTTACGACCGTCCTCTTTATTTCCTCAAGCGCTTTCCTCACCGTGCTTAATGCTGATCGCAAATCACGCTCTACGCGTATAGCGATGGATAGCTTGAACATCTCTCTTGAGGATATGGCGCGCAGGATTAAAACAGGGACAACTTATTCTTGCGGAGGTTCGGTCTTGAGTTTAGGGACTGCGGATTGTTCATCGGGAGGGACATCCATTGCTTTTACCGAACAAGACGGTACGACTCGCACAGCGTATCGCCTTGACGGAACGACGATGACGATAAAGAGACAGGTAGGGACATCGGGGACAGAATTGTCTGTTGTTTCGCCGGAAATAGCAATTAATAAATTACTATTTATCGTTGGGGGGTCTGCCCCGAATGATTCACTTCAGCCATATGTTACAATCCTCATTGATGGAACAACGACAGGAAAAGTCTTCTCTCGTTTTAGTATGCAGACAACCGTTACGATGCGAGCGTATGACATATAAAAACTTAAAACTAAAAATAAAAAAAGGATTTACCCCCACACCTATTCTTGTATTGTTGCATTGTGTTTTTTTCATACCGCGTC
>CAYIHV010000032.1:2838-7935 GCA_964363315.1 uncultured Candidatus Saccharibacteria bacterium | reverse complement strand
CAAAAGTAATGAAACAGCCGGGAAATACATTTTATGCGCGCCTATATTGGGGTGAAGATATTATTCGATTTACCATTAAAACAAATCCTTCTACAAAATTTTTGCGCGCGACAGGTGAGACAACCACTATTGTTGAAATAAAGGAGGGCGATTTACTTGATGTTTCTGGAGAACTTCAACCCCAAAGCGACACATTGACGATAAACGCTTCATCATTAAAAAACTCTTCAGTACAAAAAGAACAAGCGAATCTTTCGGGAATGGTGACGGCAATCAATCCTCCATTGCAACAATTTACGCTCAATAATAAAGAGCGTGGATTTGTCACGATAAACATATCCACATCAACACAATTTATAAAAGGCAACCGATCCCTCGACCTAGACCATATTCGTATTGGTGACCGTATTTTAAAAGCATCCGGTGATTATGATATTCCTTCAAGGACACTTGTCGCGAGCTTGGTGACTACTTTCGTAGACCCTGCCCTCTACAAGCCAAGACTTTTGATCGGGAAGCTGTTTGAAGCGCCAACCTCTGAAAATAGCGCATCTATTAAAGTCACAATAAGCGAAATCCCATTTACGGTATTCCTCAATAGCACAACAACAATAATGAGGAACAACAGAAGCACGACAACCTTACAGAGATTTATAAAAGGCGACACTATTCGCATCTATGGTACCCGCCGTGAAATTGATGAGCCAATCATTGACGCAGAAGTGATTCGGAACATCAATCTATAAGACTTCATAGTTTTGGATTACGAAACTCGTTGTGTTTACATAGGTGAGACCTATGTAAACATTGACCACCGAAAAAGAGTTTCGTAATTCAAAGTCATTATATTGATACACCGCGTAAAGAGTTCTGTATCAAAAGTGGATAGGTCTTTGCAATCTGGTACAATACTCGTATGTCTCTCTCTTTTGAAGAACGCTACGCAAAGCTCAATGATGCGCAAAGACAGGCGGTGGATACTACTGAAGGGCCGGTTTTGGTTGTGGCAGGGCCCGGATCGGGAAAGACGGAACTTTTGTCACTTAGGGTGGGCAATATTTTGAGACAGGGGCAAGTGTCGCCTCACAATATTCTCTGCCTCACTTTTACCGACAATGGCGCGCTCAATATGCGGGAACGATTGGTTGACATCATTGGTAAAGAAGCGTATCGGGTTTCCATTTTTACTTTCCATGCTTTTTGTAATCATATTATCGCGCGCTATCCGGAATATTTTTGGTCTGCCACGCGCTTTTCTCAAGCAAATGATATTGCGCGCGCGGAAATACTTACGGAGCTTTTTTCCTCCCTTCCTCACAAACATCCCCTTGCCAGTTATCACCCCGAAAAAGGTTTTGTTTATTTGCGTGATGTTGCAGATCGTATCAAACATATCAAAAGTTACGGCTTGACCGCTCTTGAGTATGAAGCGCTTATCAAAGAACTTCCTAAAGAATACGATAAAATAAACGCCATTCTCGCAGATTGGCCTTTGCGATTATCTGTTAAAAACTTAGAGGTAATCTCATCTATTGCGAACGCGCTTGATGCACTCAAAGGAACGACCTCCATTTACCTTGCAAAAACACTTAGACAGTCTATTGTCGCTGGAGAAGCACTCGGCAAAACAACACCGATCGCCGATTGGAAATCGGAATACACTATAAAAAATGATGATGGGCTTTGTCTCAAGGACGCGCACAATAAAGAAAAAATATTTGCAGTAGCAGAAATGTATAAACGCTATCAGAGCGCAATGTACGAACGAGCGCTTTATGACTATGACGATATGATTATTGAAGTCGCGCATATGCTCCGCGATAATACGATCTTAAGGAACGCTCTTGAGGAACAATATCAATACATTATGATTGATGAGTTTCAAGATACCAACGAAGCTCAGATGTCTCTTGTGCGCGCCATTACCGGGAATGCCATCCACGAAGGCCGCCCCAATGTGTGTGTGGTAGGGGACGATGACCAAGCTATTTATAAATTTCAAGGCGCCGAAATTTCACACATTATAGATTTTCGCGACACCACCTACACCGATGTAAAAACCATCGTTCTTGATAAAAACTATCGCTCTACCGCACCCATTCTCGCTCTCGCGCGAACACTCATCACGCAAGGAAGCGGGCGATTGGAAAATAAATATAAAGATATTTCAAAATTACTTTCATCGGGAAACATAGATCTCCCCGAAGGAATAATTACCATCGATTCCTATTCAAGCGATATTGAGGAGTATGCGCATGTGGCGCGCGCAATTCATGAAGCGATAGATAGATGCGCAGAGCCAAACGATATTGCAGTCCTTGCACGCGGACACAAAGAACTCCGCGCCATCCTCCCTTACCTTGACCGCGAGCAAATCCCTTATGAATATGTCAAAAAAGCAAATGTATTTGATGAACCGCACATAAAGGTATTAATCGATATGTGCGCGTATATTTCCTCGGTAATAGGAAGGGAAGGGACAGCGGAACATCTCTTGCTCCATTTCCTCGCGCATCCGTTTCTTCAAATAGACCGACAAAAGCTCTTTGCGCTCGCCGTAGAAGCAAAAGAAAAACATTTAAGCTGGACAGACACCCTCATAAAAACAGAAGTTCCTCGCGTCAAAGAGATGGGGACATTGCTCGCAGAGCTTGCCATAGAAGGAGCGAACACGCCACTTGAGCATATCTTAGAGACTTTTATGGATAAAAGTGGGTTTAAAGAATTTTATTTCTCGCGCGAAATGATTAAAAAAAGTCCTACCACCTATGTCTCTTTTCTTGCGAGCTTAAAGACATTCATTGAAGGACTCCGTGAATGGAAAGAGGGGGAAGCGCTTTTTGTATCAGATGTAGCGCCGTTTGTAGAGATGCATATTGATCACGATATTGCGCTTATATCCGAGTCTCCTTTTATGAAGAGAGAACGCTCGGTTCAGCTTATGACCGCGCATAAATCAAAAGGGCTGGAATTTGGCACCGTCTTCATCATTTCTGCACACGACAAACTCTGGACCAAACCGCCTCGCACTAATATCGCTCCACTCCCATCGCCCCTCTTGCCCCTTATGCAACCGGCGGGAGACACCGAGGATGACTTTATTCGTCTCCTCTATGTAGCCATAACACGCGCAAAACACACCCTTCATATATCAAGCCACGACACTCAAGTGCGCTTTCTCCCTGAAGGGACTGCACGAAATGAGAATACCCTTGAAGTCCCTATTGAAGCGCACGAAAACGCGCTTGCGCTTTCAAAAACTCCCTACAAAGAAGACGAGTGGGTACTCCTCAAGCGATTGGTTCAAAATTACCGTATGCCGGTAACCCATATCAATAATTTTGTAAATGTCCTTGAAGGGGGGCCGTTATACTTTCTTGAACAAAATCTCCTCCGTTTCCCTCAACCAATGAATGCTTCCGGTGTGTATGGAACGGCAATGCATAAAGCGATTGAAGAGATTATCATGTATCCAAAATTTAACACGGGAGAAAAAGCCCCCATCGCGCGTATTCTCGCTGTGTTTCATAAGGAAATAAACAGAGGGAGACTTCCTCAAAAAGAACAAGTTAAACAAGCTGATCGCGGAGAGAAAATCCTCGATCGTTTTTATGAACTGAGCAAAAATTACTTCCTCCCTGACGACAAGATAGAAATTGATATGAGAGATGAAGCAATAATGATTGGCGAGGCGCGCCTCACGGGAAAACTCGATTTTCTCCGTCTTTCCAACGGCTCCTACGAGGTCCTTGATTTTAAGACAGGGAGAGCATTTCACTCGTGGGATGAGGCAAAAACAGATCTCGATAAAATAAAACTTCATAAATATCGTTTACAGTTGATTGTCTATAAGATTCTCCTTGAAAATTCCATCAATTTTAGAAATATTTCCGTTGCAAAAAGCGCTCTCTTGTTTACCGAAGAGGACCCTCTGGTAGAGCTCGCTCTTGATGCGGACGAAGATGAGATAGAGCGCGCAAAAAAACTCATTGAGGCCGTTTATAAAAAAATTATCGCCCTCGATTTTCCCGATATCTCCGCATACGGAAACACCTACAAAGGACTCTTGCAATTTGAGGAGGATTTGATAGAAGGGAGAATATGAAAAAAGAAAATACCAAATTGCGTAGTATTTTAAGGATACTCACAAAACTTTTTCCTCACCCGAGATGCGCGCTTCGCTACAAAAAACCATTTGAACTTTTGGTGGCGGTTATTTTGTCGGCGCAGTGTACGGATAAAAGAGTAAACGAAGTGACCAAAAAACTTTTCAAAAAATACAAAACTCTTGATGATTATGTTTTTGCGAACCCGACCGAATTTGAAAAAGATATTTATTCAACAGGTTTTTATAAAAACAAGACAAGAAATATCATTGCCGCGACAAAAGCAGTGAAAAAAGATTTCAAAGGGAAGATACCGAGAACGATGGGGGAGATGCTTATCATTCCGGGAGTTGGGCGAAAAACGGCAAATGTGGTGCTTGGCGAGCTTTATGGAAATACGGAAGGTATCGCGGTAGATACTCATATCATCCGTCTGTCACGGCTCCTTGGACTCACCAAACATACCGATGCGTCAAAAATAGAACGAGACTTGATGAAAATTGTCCCCGAAAAAGACTGGGTAAGATTTTCACATATGTTGATATTGTACGGGAGGGAATATTGCCATGCGCATTGTAAGCACGCTCATTGTCCACTCAGAAAATTTCGTCACGAGAAAACTGTATGTGGATAACTGATGCTACTTATTTATGATACAAACATATACAATAGATAGGAAATGAACAATCAAACAGACATCATGTCGTCGGGGGGGCGATAATGAGAACAATGAAATGAAACGATTACCATTACCCGCAATAATTCTTTCGCTCGTTATTTTGTCGATGACTCTTATTGCGACATTCTTGGTTATTCGCGAGTACAATCACCAAACAAGCACGACGCTCCATTTGAGCCGTTAATGTTAAGGTGGCAAAAAGTTGCCCTTCTGACTTTCGTGGTGTAGTATTTTCGTATGACTTTAAAAGCACTTGATAAAAAAATATGGCCTCCGTTAAGTGTGGCGAATGTGTGATTAATGATCTCGAAT
>CAYIHV010000032.1:0-2828 GCA_964363315.1 uncultured Candidatus Saccharibacteria bacterium | reverse complement strand
AGTTAAAACTTAATACAAAATTATGCAGTCATTTAATGATTTGTTTAAAATAATATTAAAAGGGGATAGGCAATCTAGTAGAGAGGCCGCAAGAAGTGTCCGTAAATTATTGTATAGTCCAAAAAGTGGAAAAGAAGAGTTTGTTGAAATAAAGAAAATAATTAATAGTGCGGATAGGGTGTATGAGAATATAAAGGAAGAGTGGAGGCAGGAGAATTTTGTAATAGCGGTATCAGTAGTATATTTTCTTCATGACATGGAATCCGAGCAGGACTTCCTTTTTCCTTGGTTGTTTTATTTGATACAACACGATAATGGTAATATTCGCCAGTCAGCAGTAAGGATGTTTAGAAATGAATTAGGGCCTCTTACTGTTCATATTAGATGTCCAAAAAATAGCTTTAGTTCAAATAAAATATTAAATGAAAAACGCGACAGGATATTATCGGATATGTATAAGGAACTCCACTTTCTTCTCAGTAAGTTCTATAAACCATTGTATAAAAAATACAAGTATGTTTCTTCAATGCCGACAGGGCAATATAAATCACTCCAGCTAGTTCTCGGAGAATTGGAATTTGATTGTGGGGAAGAATATACGAAGAAACTTCGAGCGAGGTACTAAGGAAAGTTGTACAAAATTGTTTGTTGTAGTTGTTGGTCGATGTGCGGGCAAAAAATCGAGTATTTTTAAGTGGGGAATACACATTTTTTTAATAAATGCCAGCCTTTGTTATATGGGGGAAGCCTAACAGTGTATGTCGCACAATATATCTTTTACGCGAGTGCGTTATGCGACACATGGTATATAATTATATGATTTAGGCACTAACTCCTCTTCCGCCAATTCTACTGAATTTTCAATGGTTCCCTTGTAGAACAAAATTGTCTGAACGAGCTCCAAGAAAGCAGGCTATGCCCCGGTAAAAGTTTTTTCTTTTTATTGCCAATGACCTTGTCGAGTAAATCCTGATCAAGGTCTTTATTCATCTGCAGAAAAATAACAGGGTACTGATTCATTTGCGGACCCTGATACTTGGCAAGCTTACTATTGAGGCATCCAATGAGATTCCGCCTGTTGCTCGGATAAAATATGTCCACGCAAAAACCATTCGCCTTGTCATATACAAAAAAATCCGCGCGGGTTCGTTTGTCGTCAAGGAAAAAATATTCGCGATGCACAAATTGCTTACCGAATCGTTCTTCAAGAAATACATGTACTTCCTGCTCAACACGATGCGCGCGCTTACCAATCAGAGAAGCGCGCTTACTGCTATAAGCGCCTTCTCTAAAATCAGACTGAGTATCAAGACCGAGAGCTTTGCGTAGAGCCACAAGACCACCAAAGCTCCGTTCAATCGTACGCGCTGATGGCAAGTAAGAGCTTGCATCAACCTCGGGCGCTGTTGGGTAGCGACCGTTCTTTGCGTAAAAATTTTCAAGACCAGCTTGTAACTCCTCAAGTTTCCATGGTTTTTGATTCCCGTATTTTTGTGCGCGAAGATTCCCCATCCACATATCATAACCAATGGCTCAATGTCGCACAAGAACAATTTCTCTTATATTATTTACGGGAAAATGCTCTTGAGCCCGTCCCAGAGGTATATCCCCAGCGGAATTATATAATAATTGACCGCGCCACCAATCAAAGAGAAAACTTTTTGCGCGCCTGCATTGCTCAAGATATTATTTATTATTCCCCTTACATCTACATTAAAATACGCAAGCGCAATAACCGCAATAATTATTAAAAATACAATCTTCATAAAACCCCTTTTGTCTAGATATTTTTTATTCATACACAATAATTATACTCTTGAACTTATAAATAATCCATCGGGTCAAGATACGCGCTTGTTGGAGCTATCGGCATCGTGTACATACGCTTCCCGCAAGACTTGCTTGGACGCGTCTCTACATTGACACCGGCGCTTGCATACAGAGAAATATGCAAATGCGGTCCCGTTGAATAACCCGTGTTTCCGCTATATCCTATGACATCGCCCGGAGAAACCTTGCTACCTTGAGATACCTTGATGCGCGAAAGATGAGCATAAGTGCTCGCAAGCCCGTTATCATATCGGACAAATATCCACTTGCCAAAAGACGCGCCCGAGCAAGTCAAATCTGTATCCCCTGTGCCGACAACAGTTCCCGTCCCCATTGATAACACCTGTGTTCCTATGCTCGCGCGGAAGTCAGTGCCGTTATGTGTCCCCGATGCATAGAGCCGTCCTGAAGCGCTTGTCTTTCCGAACTGCTGTGTAATGTACAGTGGATTGAGAGGAGGAGAAAAGACTTTTGTCCCGCGAGGAGGAATAGACGCAGGGTCAAGAATAAACTTGAGAGTTGCTTCGTAATCACTCAACTCTTTGTCAAACGCGTCCCTAAGAGCTATTTTCTGTTGAAGAAGTTTTGCGTACATTGATTCCTTATTGTTCGTATCAGCAAGGATCTTCGCATTTGTCTTTTTATTATCTTCCGCTATTTTCTTGCGATCACTTAATTCTTCTTTTATATTAAGGAGTTTTTCTCTTTCCTTCCGTGTCAATCCTTGTTTCTTTTCTAGTTCAGTTTTGAGATCCTTAAGAGCATCAATATCCTTGCGTATTGTGTCGCTAAACTGATTAATGGCTTCAATATCATCCCATAACCCCGTGAAGGATTCGTTAGAGAAAGCGACTTCCACAAGTGTAATGTCATCTTTCTCATATATTCCCCTCAAAACTTCCTTGAGTGATGCCTCGTATGCCTCAATTTCATCTTTCTTGCGGACAATCTCGGTGGAGAGTTGTCGTATTTTGAGTTCGGTGTTATCGGCTTTCGCT
>CAYIHV010000031.1:0-8079 GCA_964363315.1 uncultured Candidatus Saccharibacteria bacterium | reverse complement strand
GAACGATTCATTCCACATCGGGATTTTGTTGGAAAAAAGTTCGGATTTTGTTCAAGAGACACAGCCAGTCTGGACACGAGTGTCAAAAGCGTAAATTCGTGCTATTTTAGGGATATGAAAATGGTTCAGGATGCTGCAACTAAATACACCAAGAAGTCGTTTATGGCCTTTTTAGAAAGTCAGCCTAACTGTGACGAAAAATGGGTCATGGGTGTCATTCGCGCGTCTTCTCCTCAAGATATAACTTCAGCTCTGGAATCACTTTCTTCCTACGGAAACAAGGAGTGTTACGAGTTCCTCAGAAGAGCCTGCGGAGTCGCACCGATAAAAACCGCCAAAGAACCTGACGAAAAACATTGACTCGAACCATATTTTGATTTTGGGAAAAAAATTTTTTTAATCATGACAATTATATTTAAGGATTATTGGAAAATGTCCAATAAGGAACTTGAAGTATTGGCACAGAAATATAATCTACAACATTTCTTGGAGCCAACAATCAGCAGAAACCCAGATAATCCAGAATTCGCAATTAACCGTAAATATGTCATTGAGCAATTATTGCAACGAGATAATCTGAATATCGCTTTTTGGTCTGCCGTCGTCGCTGTCTTTGGCGCAATAATTTCGATATTCGCAAATTTTTTATAAATAAAATCTATGAGGTTAGATAAATATAAAAACATAAAATGGATTGCGTTTTCTCTTTTAGTTGTTGCTGTTTTTCTTCTATTCACCGATGTAGATAAAAATTGGGCAATCGTTTTAATTGTTATAGCGTTTTTGATTGGAGCTAACGCAATAGACAAAAAACAAAAAGAATATTTGAACGAAAGGATCAATGAATTGGAAAAACGCATTGATAAATTAGAACATAAATAATATATGAGCAATTTCATTTTGTTTATTTTATTAGCCATAATCATTATCTATGTTTGGATTGATATTCGCAGGATATTTAATAAACTCGGTAAATTATTGGGCGTAGATTTGGGAGAAATAAGAGATGGGGTTTTTGGAGTGTTTATCACCAGCGAAAATCAGCAGGTCATCGGATGGTATAATAAAAGAGTCGTTAAATAACCATGATAGAGAAATATACATTTGGACAATTTTTTGGTCGTAATTGGTGGTTTTTACTTTTGGCGTTCGCAAAATTTTTTAATCAATCCGAAAATGTAGATGCTTCCGGCTCGTTATTTATTGGTATTCTTTTCTTTGCGGGCATTATCTTAGCAATAATGTTTGCTTATTGGTTTATCAGATATGGCCGAAAGCAAAATAAAGAATATGGGATTTTTTAGTAACATAATGAGAAAATTAGCCGAGTCGTCGATGTCGGCAATAGTTGGGACAACAGATACAATCGCCCAACATTATTTGAAATTAAAATCAACATCGCCAGAATTGTCTGATAAAGAAATCTACGAGCAAATTATTAAATTCCGTTATTCTGTAATGCCACTAAAAGAAGAGTGGCGCTATAAAAGCATGTTGAAAAATGCAGAAAATATACCTAACTTGAAGGAGTTGATACTTCAAATAATTACAAATGAATCACCGAGTTTGTTTGAGGCCGGATTTGAGGCCGGAGTTGAGAATATAGTAATGACTTTAGATATTATTCGAGAGCAACTTAAAAAATATAATTTAGAGTAATATGGAAAATTTATCAGATGAAGAATTATTGAAAATCATTCAACAGGCAGAAAATACGAACGTGCCCGGTAGCCGATATCAAAAGGCAAAAACAGAATGGGAAATCAGAAACAAACAAGCTACACTTAAGGCTATAAAATCAAACAGTAAATCTTCTTTTGTTCACATAGCCTCTGGTGCGAGAGTTGAAGGTTTAACCATGAAAGGAAATACAATGAAAGGACATGGTGATTTCCTTAAGAATGACGGCAAACTGATAGATGCAAAGTTAGAAAATAATAAACATATCCTTCCTAGGATGCCAGCAAAAGAAAAATCTGGTATTGATTGGCAAAAATGGGGAACAATTGTTGGAATGGTAAGCATACTAGTAGTCATAATTATTGCTTATTTTACAAAATAGGGGGGTGTCGTATTTTAGTAAAACTTAGTCATTCCAAGGAGCGTCAAAATGGTAAAATAAAAGTAATCAAAAAAACCTCCTTCGACAAGCTCAGGATAAATTGTGGGGCTTCTCGGGTAAATGTACGAGACCGAAGAGGCAAAATTGCGCAAATACACAATAGGAGATATACTCTATATATGAAAGAAAACTTAATAAAAATGCTTTCTCTAGGCATGAAAAAGGCGGAAGAGAAGATATCGGAGCTTACTTCAAGCCAAAGAAAATCCCTTGAAAAATCATGGGATATTGAGCATGCGTATTACTCAAGTGCTCTTGAGGGAAGCAAGGTTGATCGAAAAGAATTTGAAAAACTTGGTAAAAAGATAGCATAGCGAGAACATATGGGATCTCGCCCACGCAATGAGGAGGAGTTACAGAAACGAGAGGCAATTGGAGTAATCCGTGCCTCTCGTTTTGTTCGTAGGTTTGCAAAATCGCATAAGCCGATTACTGCGGCGGTTATCTGTGATATCCATCGAGAGATATTCAAAGATGCTTGGCCGGAAATTGCCGGCGTTTTTCGTCATGAAAATATTACTATCACCGACTCTGGTCATCTGCCACCCCATTTTTCAAAGGTCCCTTTACTTATAAATGAGGCTAGCAAACGAATAAATGCATATACCAACGAACTTAAGTATGCGGAGGGATACATTCTTGATTTTAATGATATGAGTAAAGAACGATTTGCGGAAATTTCCAAGGTTCTTAATTTTGCGGCATATGTGCACCATATTGTTACTTACATTCACCCATTTCGCGATGGGAATGGTCGCGCGTCTCGACTTGCCGGTAATCTAGTTCTTGAGCGATACGGATTAGTTGGTATTTCAATTAGGATTGAGAAAGAAAATAAAAATCGTTATCGCAATGCACTCGCGCAGATTGATAAACACGAAGACTACGAACCGCTTCTGGACCTTATTATTGAAGGAATCATTGATCGTTATGAAGGAGTTTCTAATAAGTTTTTGAAATAGTTCTACCCGCAATATTTATTTTTTATGATGCTAAAAATGGTAGAATAAAAGCATGAAATTCAGTTTTAAAAATGCAAGCGAATTTGGGTGGGAAGGATTGAAAGGCAAAGCCTATAATTCTCAAAGAGACTTTGAGAACGCTTCAGCCGCCTACTTTGAAGTAACTGGATCGCATGGAAAAGCGAAGACAACTCGGAGTGACAGAATATATCTAGTGCTCGATGGACACGGCGAATTCATTATTGATGACAGGGAGATTCCTGTTGAAAAAAATGATGTTGTGATAGTTCCGAGAAACACACCGTATGATTATCGTTCGACAAAAGGTGTTCTTAAACTATTTCTGGTTCATACTCCTTCTTACAATCCGGATTTTGAAATCAAGACATAGGGTCTTTTTCCCAAGAATCATCGGAATGGTAGAATGAAAAGCATTAAAACCTCCCACAATGTTTCAGGAACGTATTCAGAGAATTAAGAACATTATAAATGATGCAGGGGCAGATGCTTTTGTGGTTGTTAACCATGAAGAATCCGGCCAGCCGGGTACGCAGTATCTCTCGGGTTTTTCGGGATCAGAGTCTATTATCCTTGTTGCCAAAGAGGGGAAGTTTATTTTCACTGATGGACGCTATTATTCGCAAGTGAAAGAAGAATGTCCAAGTTTTGAGTTGGTACCCATTGGCGCATCTTCTAATCTTGATCATTTAGTAGATGCATGCAGAAAGTTGCGGCTTGAAAAAATCGGGTTTGATTCCACCACGACCTATCATAGTTTTGTCTCAAGTTTTAATGAAAGGCTGGAGCAGGTGTCTTTAGTCGGCATGGAAAACGCCTTACAAAAAATAAGAATCTCTAAGGATGAGGAAGAGATAGTGAGCCTTCAGAAAGCGGCTGTCATAGCGGCTGGAGCGTTTAAGAAACTTTTACCTCACATTAAGGAAGGAGTCACGGAGAAATCACTTGCGCGGAAACTGGAAGTGCTTATGAGAGAGGAAGGCGCGAATAAGATTTCATTTGATACCATCGTAGCTTCCGGAGTGAATGGGGCCAAGCCGCACGCGCGACCATCCGATAAGAAAATTATTAATGGCGAACTCATTACATTTGATTTCGGATGTTTTTTTGGCGACTATGCTTCAGATACTACGCGCACAGTGGCCATCGGCGCGGTTCCGGAGAAACTTAAAGAGATATACGAAGTGGTGAGAGTTGCTCAGGAATTGGGGTGTCAGGCCGCTAGGGCGGGTATTTCCGGAGCGGATCTTGATGCGGTTTGTCGGGATTATGTTTCAAGCAGGGGCTACGGAGATTACTTTTTGCACGGTACCGGGCATGGATTAGGCATGGAAGTGCACGAGTTACCACTTGTATCACGCAAGAACACGGATACATTGCCGGAAAACTCTGTTGTAACGATTGAGCCCGGGATTTATATTGAAGGGCTCGGAGGAGTGCGCATTGAAGACGCCATCGTTTTGAAGTCTAACGGCAACATCAACCTCAACAGTGGTCTCACAAAAGAATTGCTTGTTCTATAATAGGAAAGGTCGAGTTTATGTGGGAAAATAGAGACACACACCAAATAAACATGTTTACAAATAAAGTCGTGTTAATAACCGGTGGGTCGAGCGGGATCGGGGAGGTCACCGCACTACTGTTCGCACAGAGCGGGGCGGATATTGTCATTACATACAAAAGCAACAAAGAAGGAGCTGACAGGGTAGTGGAAAAGATTAGAGAAATTGGACGGAGGACTATCGCAATTCAGGCGGATTTGATCAGTGAGAGTGAGGCAAAAAATGTTGTTGCTGAAACAATAAAAGAATTTGGGAGGATAGATGTTTTGGTAAACAATGCCGGAAGATATATAGACGGAGACGAATGGGATGGTCCTTCAGATATTTGGCTGCAATCATTACAGCAAAATCTTGTATCAATGATGAATGTCTCTAAATATGCGATAAGAATATTTCAGAAACAAAAAAGTGGGGTTATGGTCAACATTGCTTCGGCACATGGCTTAGATGGTCAGCATGACGCTATTTCCTATGCCGCGGCAAAAGCGGGAGTGATAAACATAACGCAAGGGTACGCAAAACTCTTGTTCCCATTTGGCAGAGCGAACTCAATTTCTCCGTCCGCAACAGATGCCGGATATTGGCTTACGGCCCCGAATGGGGAAGTTGAAGAAATCTTGGCAAGCAGGCCAAGCCATAAATTTGTTGAGCCGGAGATGGTGGCGAGGAAAATAATTTTCCTCGCATCAGACGAAGCAAAGGGCATCACGGGACAGAATTTCCCTATTACTGAATAATGGACAGTACCGTTTAGTATATAATTGAACATATGAAGTTAAAAAATAAGATTGCCATAATCACAGGTGGCTCGCAGGGGATAGGGAAAGCCATTGCGCAACGATTTTTAAGCGAAGGTGCTAGAGTCATTATTTTTGATTTGAGTGCCCCAGACTTTAATGTTGATTTTCACAAAGTAGACGTGCGTAGCGAACAAGATATTATTAATGCAGTTCAAGGCATTCCAGCATTAGATATTTTAGTTAACAATGCCGGGATATATTTTCTATCTTCTGTAGAAGAGACTACAAAGGAAAAACTCGACGCAATTGTGGATATAAATCTTAAAGGACCTTTTTTAGTCTGCAAGCACACGATTTCTCTTCTAAAAAAATCTCACGGGAGTATCATAAATGTTGCTTCCGCTCTCGGTGTTGTCCCAGAGCCAGAATCCCCAGCATATTGCGCTACAAAAGCAGGAGTCATTATGTTAACCAAGTGCATGTCTCAGGAATATGGTAAGGACGGACTCCGAGTGAATGCCGTTCTTCCCGGACCTATTGACACCAAACTTCTTCGAGACTCTTTTAGTTCAAATGAACAAATGGAAAAATCTGCCCAAAAGAATCCTCTAAGGCGAATTGGCAAACCAGAAGATGTAGCGAATGTCGTTTGCTTTTTGGCTTCTGATGAGGCGAACTATGTCACTGGAGGTCTATATTCTGTAGATGGCGGAGAGATGTCGTCAAGCGTGTATTCTAAGTAGATACCCATACCGAGGCGCGCACTGCCATAGATATATTACTTTACTGGTTTTAATAAACCGGCGGTCCGTCAGAAGCCTAAGTGGAGGAGGATGGGGTTTGCTGGGAGATTGTCCGAGAAAATTATGTGGCATCACGGATAAGTGGTATAATTCATTCCATGGCAAAAAGAATAAGTCAGGATATTAAGAACAAGAAGTCCCGTTCCAAGAAGACGAAAAAGCGTCTTTTGATAAAGGCGGCGATGCTCGCGAGCCGCAAAAAGCGCAAGTAATTTTGCTATAGGGATTTTTCTAATAATCAACCGTGTTTAGGAATAATCCATATACATTATTCTCGTCGCTGATTTTAATGGGGTTACTGATACCCTCTTTTGTCGCGTTGGCGCAAAACGGAAGTATTGAGCCACCGATTGAGACATCTTCCTCAACTACTTCGGTGCCTGCGGCGACGGGGACAGTCGCAACGTCATCCTCGCCACGAGCAACAGAAGCGCAACCATCTTCATCTACCAGCACGCCACGCGCGACACCCCCGCCGACATCCACTGTTCCGGTCACTTCAAATCAAACTTCCACGTCAACACCAAGCGTAGCCCAAGAGATACCTCCTACAGATACGGATACAAATCCTATGCTCTGGGTAGCACTTGCGGTTTTAGCCATACTTCCGTTCGGATATCTGGCGGCGCAATCGCTCAGAAAGAAAAAAACAAGAGAGAATAAAGAAGACGGCTCCAAGTGTTTTGACATAAAAAAGTTGTTGGATGCAAAATTAAAAGAACTAACTGATTTGAAGGGTAGGGTTAAAAGCGAGGCGAAGAATAAAGCGAAAGAAACAATACGAGAGGCAGTTGATGGGACATCCGCAGGAGAAGCACTGGGACTTATTGAGAAAGCAGAGAAAGAATATGGACGACTCAAAAAACTCTACGAGGAGTGCATGGTGGAATTTGGTGTGAATAAACGGGTAATTATTGTCCACGGCGGACCACTAAACACTCTTGAGAGTGACCCACACGAGCTACATACTTATTGGTGGTTCCCTTGGGTTAAGGCAGAACTTGAACGTAGAGGGATCGAAACTATAGTCCCTCCAATGCCTCATCCTTGGAATCCAATATATGCCGAGTATAAAAAGGAATTTGAAAAACTTTTTGTAGATGAAAATACCATAGTAATCGGACACAGTAGAGGGTGCGCGTTTCTTGTTCGGTGGTTAGGGGAGACAAAACGACACGTACAAAAATTAATAATGGTTGCGCCTAGTTTTATCCCATCTGGTAATAATGAATTCAAGAAAGCGTTTTATGCATTCGACATTGATGCAACCATAAAAGAACGAGTTAAGCGCAGAGTTATTTTTACCTCGGACACAGAAGGTGTAGAGGGTAAAAGAAGCGCGAGTATTATTAATGAGAAACTCAATTGTGAAGTGATTAGTCTCAAAAATCACGGACATTATATCTCCGAAGAAATGGGCGGCAATACATTTCCAGAGTTAATTGAATGCGTGTTGGCCGGTTAGAGTATTTCTATTTACGGGAATAGGTATAGAATTAAGCCAACTTATGGAATTTATTAAATTGAAAAAACGAGCATCAGAGATACGGGCGAAATACGCCGAACTTGAAAAAAGCAAAGGCACTAAAGAATGGGACAGGCAAGACTTAGTCCGAGGATTCGTCGGGGACGTAGGAGATTTGGTAAAGTTGACAATGGCTCAAGACGGTCTTCGTGAAATACCAAATGCATCAGAGAAAATCGCTCATGAACTAGCAGATTGCTTATGGTCCGTTTTTGTTATTGCGGAGAAATACGACGTTGACCTGGAAGGAGCATTTTTCAGAACTATGGACGAGCTCGATAAAAGAATAGAGTCAGAAATGCAGAAATAGTTCATTCCGAGGAGTATCAAAATGGTAGAATACAAGT
>CAYIHV010000030.1:0-8091 GCA_964363315.1 uncultured Candidatus Saccharibacteria bacterium | reverse complement strand
TGGACTACCGCTATTCTACTACACGGGGATGTTGCGTTTCAGGGTAGAATTCAGGTGCAAAGCATTGACTTACAATGTCTTTGATGATAGAGTTCGTTTATCTCAGAAAACCAAACTCATCTCTATGACCGCCCTTACATTTAAGCCAAAACAAGTCGTTAAAAAACTCATTTCTTCGCTGTCACCACGTACGCTTGATATTCTAACCAAGAGATACGGACTTCGCGAAAATATTGAGAAAATGACCCTTGAGAGTATTGGCAATGACTACCATATTACACGCGAACGCGTGCGCCAGATAGAGAATTTTGCCCTTACTACGATTAAAAAATCAGATATATTCAAAAGAGAGCAAACTGCTTTCTTAGAACTCCGCAAGCTCATCATTTCAATGGGTGGGGTAGTGTGCGAAGAGGATTTTCTAATGCATCTTTCGGGGGATAAGAGCATACAAAATCACTTGTATTTTCTCCTCGTCCTCGGCGATGAATTTAACAGAGAAAAAGAAGATGATCACTTTAAACATCGATGGATTGTTGATGATAAAACTTCTATGAAAGTGCATGATGCGCTTCGCACTCTCTACGAATCTCTTTCTCACGAAGAACTTGTTCCTGAAGGCGAGATAGTATCAATGTTTCTTAGCCATCTTCAGGATGTTTCTGATACATATAAAAATGAGGAAATTATGAAGAGATGGCTAAGTCTTTCAAAAACGATGTCCAAGAATCCCCTCGGTGATTGGGGGAGGACCCAATCACACAATGTAAGCGCGCGCGGAATACGCGATTATGCGTATTTAGTCATTAGAAAACATGGATCGCCAATGCATTTTACCGAAGTTGCCGATACCATTTCGCGAGTATTTAAGAGGAAAGCTCATGTAGCGACTTGCCATAATGAACTCATTAAAGATGACCGTTTTGTTCTCGTCGGTCGCGGACTCTACGCGCTTTCTTCGTGGGGGTATGAAAAGGGTGTGGTGAAGAATGTCATCTCAAAAATTCTCAAAAAAGAGGGGGCGCTTTCAAAAAAGGATATCATTGACCGTGTACTTAAAGAACGCTATGTGAAAGAAAACACGGTGTTTGTGAATCTCCAGGATTCTAAATTATTTAAAAAACTCAAAGACGGGAAATATGCTTTGGTATAGAATATTGAATGTAGAATGTAGAATAAGAGAAAACCCGCCGGAAGGCGGGTTTTCTCTGGAGTCTCTGTATTTGTTAAACATTCCATTTTCAATATTCCATATTCTGCCCGTTTGGGGTATTATATTCATATATGACCTTTACCCAATCTCTCGCGAATCTTTTTTCAGAGACAAATTCCCTTTTGTTTTTCTTTTTCAGTTATTTTTTCTATTGGGGCCCTATCGTCTTTGGATTTATTTTCTGGGGTGTTTGGATAAAATATGCGCAGGCAAAGTGGAGGTCAGATATGAAATGGGTAATGCTTGAAATTAAGGTACCCAAAGAAATAAACAAAACACCGATGGCGATGGAAATTGTGCTTAACTCTCTCTATCAGGTAGGTAGAGGCAGTTGGTGGGATTGGTATACGAAAGGAAGAGTGAAAAACTGGTTCTCTTTAGAGATGGTTTCAATAGAGGGGCATATTAAATTTTTTATTCGCACGACGGTAGCTTATAAAAATATTATAGAAGCGCAACTCTACGCGCAGTATCCCGATATTGAAGTGTATGAGGTCTCCGATTATACGCGGTATGTGGATTACCGTGGCAAAGAGGGCTCGTGGGAAATGATAAGTATAGAATATAAGCTTGCGAAAGCAGATCCCTACCCCATCAAAACTTATATTGATTACGGACTTGATAAAGAGGGGATAAAAGAAGAGTTTAAAATTGACCCTTTTACCTCTATTCTTGAATATCTCGGTTCTGTCGGGAAAGGAGAACAAATATGGATACAGATTCTATTGAAATCCGGAGATGACCGCTATAAAAAGAAAGATGGTTCTATGGGGAGCTGGAGAGATGAAGGCAGGGATGAAATTGAAAAGATAACAAAACGCGGAGAAAAGACCGAAGAAGGGTTCACTAAACTTTTTATGACGACGAAGGGTGAGCAGGAAAAGGTCGCCGCTATTGAACGAAGTATCGGCAAGATTGGTTTTGATTGCGGTGTCCGCGCTCTCTATCTCGCAAAGAAAGATAAATACGATGGCAGGAATGCGCTAGCTCTTTTAGGTCTTTTCCGCGCATTTTCCTCGGATAATCTCAATGGATTCAAGCCCCATAGCCATACTTTTAGTTTCGATTTTCCTTGGCAGAAATATGTTACCTTTGAGGATTTTGTGATTCTCCCGCGGTTTTTCTTTGATAAAGACGCGCGGATTATAAAAAAGCGCAAATCTCAACTTGACGCGTATAAACACCGTTCATGGTTTTATCTACCGCATAAGATCAAACCTTTTGTGATGACGACCGAAGAGATTGCCACCATCTTTCATTTCCCTGGCGGGGTTGCGCAGACGCCTACTTTTGGGCGTATTCCTTCACGCAAGAGCGAGGCGCCTGTCAATTTACCAACTTAAAAACTAAAAGTTGAAAACTAAAAATGAAAAAACACGGATTAAAATTTAAAAATGGTATCAATTTTTTCGTTTTCCCGCCTGCCATCGCCTGACTGTTCCTTTTGAGCGACAGGCAGTGGCGGGCAGGTCGTTGTAAGTTTTTATTTTAATAAAATGGATCAAATAATACCAGAAAACGATAACGGAGGATTGCAAACGCAGGATAATTCAGTGTGGAAATTACTCGGTGCCACGACGCGAAGATCAAAAATCTTCCTTGCAATGGTCTTATTGGGGATATTTTTCGTGGCAGGTATTGCCCTTCTCTTTACCCCGCCGTCATTATTTCCCATTGGGGAGATTATTGTTATAGGTAAAGGCGCTTCCCTCGGGGATATAGCGCTCATTTTTAAAGAGAAGCGCGTGATCCGCTCTCAAATGATTTTTGAATTCTGCGTGAATGGGGTAGGGGGAGATAAACATATTATGGCGGGGAATTATTTATTTAAAACTCCTCTCAGCGCATGTTCTGTTGCGTTTCGAATATCAAGAGGGATTTCTGGTATTCCTTCTGTGCGAGCCATGTTCCATGAAGGAATATCAAATCAAGGAATCGCTAACATCCTCACCCCCATTCTTCCCTTGTTTGATGCAAAGATTTTTATTGATCACGCGCGCGGAGAGGAAGGGTATTTGTTTCCCAACACCTATTTTTTTTCCGCGAGCGCGGGAGCGGATGATGTGATAAAGATGATGGGAGATGAATTTCAGAGAAAGATTGACCCATGGAAGCCACTTCTTGCAGAAACAAAGCATTCTCTTCGCGAAATTATTATTATGGCATCCATCATAGAAAAAGAAGCAAAAACAGAAGAGGACCAAGCGCTGGTGTCGGGCGTTCTCCGGAAAAGGATAGAGCGGGGCATTCCACTTCAAGTTGACGCGCCTTTTTATTATCTTCTCGGCAAGACCTCAAGCGAGCTCACACAGTCTGATCTTGCAATCAAGTCCGCGTATAATACTTATAAAAACAAAGGCCTTCCAGCCGGACCGATTGGGAATCCCGGTATCTCGGCAATCCGCGCGGCGATTCACCCAAAGAAATCACCATATCTTTATTATCTCTCAGATAAGAACAGCATTATCCATTACGCAGAAACTTTCGAGGAACACAAGACAAATAAGGAAAAGTACTTGAAATAGGATGAATAATTGCGCAAAATAACTTGGATGTTTTAACTTGGATGTTTCGTTTCCAAGTTATGGCAAGGTGTAACTTGGATGTTTAACTTGGATGTTTCGTCGTTTCCAAGTTATGGCAAGGTGTGATATTATCTCAATATGAGAAAGGTACCATTTATTTCTGGTGAGTTTTACCATATATACAACAGGGGAGTTGACAAGAGGTTAATTTTCCACGACCAAGATGATTTAAATAGGTTTTTTCAAAGTATGGATGAATTTAATGCAGTCGAACCAATAGGTAGCATCTACGAGAATTCGTTCGTCAAAGATAAATTTGGAAACGAAGCGTCCAAATTGAACAAGGATAAGCTTGTAAACATTATTGTTTACTGTTTGAATTCAAATCACTTTCATTTAATTCTTGAACAAGTAGTAGATGGAGGGATTAGTAATTTTATGAAACGATTAGGCGGTGGTTATACTAAGTATTTTAACGAAAAAGAAAAAAGGTCTGGCTCGTTGTTCCAAGGTGTTTTCAAAGCTGTTCACATAGATTCAAATGAATACCTCTTATATGTAAGCGCTTATATAAATTTAAACGACCGTGTCCACCAACTTGGAAACGAAGCATCCAAGTTAGCATCCAAGTTGGTAAAAAGTAAGTCAAGCTGGAGTGAATATGTAGAAAAGGATTTCAGCGAATTTTTTTGTAAGAAAGATATTATTCTAGATCAATTCAAAAACAAGAAAGAGTATGAAAAATTTGCACGAAACACCCTAGAAAGCATCATTGCGCGGAAAATAGAGATAAAAGATATGAATGAGTACCTAATTGAATCACTTGGAAACGACGAAACGTCCAAGTACGAAACGTCCAAGTAAATTGAATCACTTGGAAACGAAACATCCAAGTAACTATGAAAAAATTAAAAAGAAAAGTTTTTGTCGCTATGTCGGGCGGAGTGGATAGCGCGGTTTCCGCGGCGCTTCTCCAAGAGGAAGGGTATGATGTAACGGGGGTTTTTATGAAGGTATGGCAACCAGATTTTTTGCCGTGTTCGTGGGAAGCAGAAAAACGGGATGCGATGAGGGTTGCGGCACATTTAGGGATCCCTCTTCTCGTCTGGGATTTTGAAAAGGAATACAAAAAGTTTGTGGCGGATTATATGATTCGTGAATACAAGGAAGGTCGCACGCCAAACCCAGATGTGATGTGCAATAAAGAAGTGAAATTCGGCGCCTTTTTTCGCCGCGCAATCTCTCTCGGAGCGGATTTTGTAGCGACGGGGCATTATGCGAGGATAGTTAACAGTCAAGAGTTAATAGTCAATAGCAAAAATACGGAATTCAAGATGCTTAAGGGAATAGACCTTGATAAAGATCAGTCGTATTTTTTGTGGACACTCGGGCAAAGGGAGCTTAGTAAGACATTTTTCCCCATAGGTGAATATAAAAAAACGCAAGTACGCGCGCTCGCGAAAAAGTTTGGGCTCCCTGTAGCGGAGAAAAAAGATAGTCAGGGACTTTGTTTTGTCGGCAAGCTTGATATGAAAGATTTCCTCGCGCATTTTATGGAAAAAAAGGAAGGGGTTGTTCTTAATGAGTTGGGCGAGGATATCGGCACACATCACGGAGCGTATTTTTATACGCTTGGGGAACGGCATGGTTTTGCCATCACAAAGAAAGGAGTAGATGATACTCCGTATTATGTTATTGCAAAGGATCTCGCGCGTAATACCATCTCCGTCGCTCATCGTACGAAAGATACCCTTGCATGCGCGCGGAGTGATGCGCGAATATCACAAGTGAATTTTTGTAGTGGAATTGTTCCAGACACTGCTCGCTCCTACACCGCGCAGGTGCGTTATCACGGTGAGTTTTACAAGTGTCACATTAAGATTATTGACGGTGAGACATACGCTCTCTTTTTTGAAAAGCCCGTTATTGTGGATGCGGGACAGTCGGTTGTTCTTTACAATAAGGATGTGTGTGTTGGGGGAGGGATAGTAGAAAGTGGAATGTAGAATATGGAAGACAAATATGCGATAATAACGGAATAATGGCTTATAAAAAACACAAAAATATTGCATGGGTTATTAAAACTTCCGGAGAGCGAGAACAGTTTTCCTTTCAAAAACTTCGCAGATCGCTCGTGCGTTCGGGAGCAGACAATGAGACCGTGGAGATGGTGATCAATCATATCACTCCCGAGCTCCGAGACGGGATGAAAACATCGGCGATTTATAAACACGCGTTCTCCATACTCAAAAAGACAAAATACCCCGTAGCGGTGCGGTACTCTCTTCGTAAATCGGTCCTTGAACTTGGTCCGAGCGGTTTTCCTTTTGAAAAATATGTAGCGGAAGTGTTGAGGCGCAAAGGGTACACGGCGCGGACAGGGGTCATTCTTCCGGGATTCTGCGTGTCCCACGAAGTTGACATCCTTATGGAAAAAGACAATCGCCATATCTTTGCCGAATGTAAATTCCATAATCAGCAGGGGATAAAAAGTGATGTAAAAATCGTGCTCTATGTGCACGCGCGCTTTCTCGATTTGCAAAAAGGGCATGGGGCAAAAGAGGGTATTGTGCCAAAAATTCACGAGGGATGGCTTATTACCAATACAAAGCTCACTTCTGACGCTATTAAATATGCGCAGTGCGCTGGACTTAATGTCATTGGTTGGGATTATCCAGAACAAGGCAATCTTCAAGATCTCATTTTGGAAACAGGGGTGCATCCGCTCACTTTTCTTTCTTCATTGTCAGCGCAAGAAAAGACCGAGCTTCTTGAGGCAGGTATCGTGATGTGCCATTCTCTCAAAGAGGACCCATCTCTTTTGCGCGCGCGTGGATTTTCAGAGGAAAAGATCAAAAGCATTATCAATGAAGCTGGCAAAGTGTGCTCAAGTGGCGTATAGCTTTGACTTACGAAGTTTGAATTACGAAACTCTGTACTTGGTACTCCGACTACCAAGTAGATGTACTGTACATGGTAGTCGGAGTACCAAGTAGATTATGAATCGTAAGTTTTTTATGGTACATTATATAGCATGGTAATCACCACACTTATTTCAGCGCAGAATATTGAAATAGTATTAAAGCTTGTCGCGGCGCTCTTTTTAGGTATGTCCCTTGGTATTGAGCGCGCCATTGCGGGAAAGACAGCGGGAATGCGCACCTATGGGTTGGTAACGATGGGCTCGGCGCTCTTTGTCATTGTTGGGGTTATCGCAGGCGGAGGATACGAGTCCATTGGAGGGAAACTAGAGTCCCTCCGTCTTACGGGGCAGATTATTACAGGCGTCGGGTTTCTTGGCGCAGGGCTTATTATCTTCAAGAGTTCAAAAGTGAGCGGCGTTACGACTGCCGCTGGGATATGGGCTTCTGCGGGTGTTGGTATGGCGATAGGATACGGGCTGTATTCACTCGCGGTCATTTCAACAGTTTTAATAATCTTTGTATTTACGGTGCTTTGGTATATTGAAAACAGTTTAAAGATTTTAATTCGCGATGAAGAAGAGGAAAAAGATGCAGTATAAAATTTTATGGATTCTTGCGAGATCAGGGCCAGATTTTTAAAATTTTTTGAGAAGAGGGGACATACGGTCATCCAGTCGGCTTCCCTTGTGCCAGAGAATGATCCGTCGGTGCTCTTCAATACTGCAGGGATGCAACCGCTCGCGCCATATCTTTTAGGGACACCGCATCCCTACGGCGCGCGTCTCGTAAATAGCCAAAAATGCGTGCGCACGCAGGATATTGACGAGGTCGGCGACAAGACACATGATACTTTTTTTGAAATGCTTGGCAATTGGTCGCTCGGGGATTATTTCAAAGAAGAAGCGATCAAGTGGAGTTTTGAATTTTTAACTTCAAAAAAAGAAGGGCTTGGACTCGATCCGAAGCGTCTCTATATAACTGTATTTGATGGGAATGATGATGCGCCCCGCGACAATGAAGCGTTTGAAATTTGGAAAAAATATGTACCCGAGAACCGCATCTTTTTTATGTCGGCAAAATCAAACTGGTGGAGTCCGGGGGACAATGGTCCCTGTGGTCCTGATTCAGAAATGTTTTATGATGTTACCGAACGCGGACTCGGGGATTTATCCAAAGAGGAATATATGATGGCGGATGAAAGGCAGGATGTCGTTGAGGTATGGAACGATGTGTTTATGGAATATGAGAAAAAAGATGGCAAAGTCATTGGCAAACTCGCAAAGAAAAATGTGGATACGGGTTCGGGGCTTGAGCGTGTTGCAATGGCTGTACAAGGGAAAGATAATGTATTTGATACCGATCTTTTTGCGCCATTGATGCAAAAAATCAAAGAGCTTGTCAGTGTGAATATTCTTGATGATAAAGACAT
>CAYIHV010000029.1:0-8099 GCA_964363315.1 uncultured Candidatus Saccharibacteria bacterium | reverse complement strand
TATGAAAAATTCTACGGTAGTTACCGCAACGCATTCGTCTGTCGTTACCGATTTACTGCTCCGTCTCGGAAAAAGCGATCCCAAGACATCACTCACCACCCTTCGTTCTTCCGAATCCGGTTTATCTATAAATGAGGTCGCTCTCCGTACTGCCAAATATGGTAAAAATATCGTTGCGCACACAAAACCGCCTTTGTGGTGGGTCCAACTTGTAAAAGCGTTCATAAACCCATTCACCATAATCCTCTTTATTATTGGAGCGACCTCTTTCACTATTGATATTATTTTAGTAGACGGTAAAAGCGATTGGGTAAAAGTCATATTGATTACAACAATGATTATCTTGAGTGGCGCATTGCGCTTTTGGCAAGAATTCCGATCCCAAAGAGCGGCCAAGAAACTCAAGGCGCTGATCCAGAACAAAGCGCTTGTTACGAGGAGCGGGTGGACAGAGTGGGAGCAAGACGAAAATAAACGCGAGATTGCGGTTTCAGAACTTGTCCCCGGAGACATTGTGCATCTCTCCGCGGGAGATATGGTTCCCGCCGATATGCGCCTTCTTTCATCAGACGATTTTTTTGTGAGTGAATCTTCATTAACTGGTGAATCTGTTCCTGTTGAAAAGTTTGCTAAACCCATTACGATCGATGAAAAAACTGAGGAGAAAAAAGATACCTATACCAATAATCCGCTTGAGTTAAATACTTTGTGCTTCTTGGGAACAAGTGTGGTCTCCGGTTACGCGACGGGTATTGTCGTTGAGACAGGGGATAGGACTTATTTTGGAACTCTTGCGCAGAATATCATCGGTGAACGACCTCCTACAAGTTTTGACAAAGGGATAAGCAAAGTGAGCTGGGTGCTCATCTATTTTATGCTCGTGATGGTTCCTCTTGTTTTTGTCTTGAACGGACTGACAAAACATAGCTGGCACGAAGCATTTTTCTTTGCGCTTGCGGTAGCGGTAGGATTGACCCCGGAGATGTTGCCTCTTGTCGTTACCGCAAATCTTGCCAAAGGAGCGCTCAATATGAGTAAAAAGAAAGTCATTGTAAAAAAACTCAATGCCATTCAAAATTTTGGCGCAATGGACATTCTTTGCACCGATAAAACAGGGACGATAACGGAAAACCGCGTGGTGCTCGTCCGTTACCTAGACCTTAAAGGAGAGGTGAGTGATTCCGTTTTGCGTATGGCTTACTTGAACAGTTTCTTTCAGACGGGACTGAAAAATCTGCTGGATCAAGCGGTGGTGGAGTGTATGGAGGAAAAAAATAATAAGGCGATGAAAACTGCATATCATAAAATTGATGAAATCCCTTTTGATTTCACACGTCGCCGAATGTCCGTAATCGTTGAGGGTGAAGACAATCATCGTTTATTCATTTGCAAAGGAGCGGTAGAAGAAATTCTAAATCTCTGCACGAAGATAGAATATGGCGGAGAGATTATCCCCATCACCAGCTTGACACACCAAGAAGCCGAGAAATTGACTAGGGGTCTTAATAGTGATGGTTTACGCGTCATCGCGGTGGCATATAAGCCGGTTCCAACGGACAAAGATATTTATTCAGCCAACGATGAAAATAACCTCATCTTGGCCGGCTATGTCGGGTTCCTTGATCCTCCGAAGGCTTCCGCAAAGGAAGCAATAAAACTTCTTGAACAGCATGGAGTAAATGTCAAAATCATTACCGGGGATAATGAAGTGATTACTGCGCGCATATGTAAAGATGTGGGGCTTGCTGGTTTTGGAATTCTTTTGGGAGGCGACATTGAAACACTCTCTGACAAAGAGCTTGCGGACAGAGCGGAACAGACGACAATATTCGCGAGAATCGATCCCATGCAAAAAGCACGCATTATCCAAGCGCTCAAAGGCAAGGGGCACACGGTCGGTTTTATGGGGGATGGGATCAATGATGCCGCCGCTATGCGCGCATCGGATGTGGGAATATCGGTAGATACGGCGGTTGACATTGCGAAAGAGGCGGCCGATATTATTTTGCTCAAAAATGATTTGCATATTCTAAGTAGCGGGGTAATAGAGGGAAGAATGGTTTTTGGAAATATCATAAAGTATATAAAAATGGCATCAAGTTCGAACTTTGGAAATATGTTGAGTATGCTTGTTGCAAGCGCGTTCCTGCCTTTTTTACCAATGCTCCCCATCCACATCTTGATCCAAAATCTTCTCTATGATATCTCGCAGATGTCTATCCCATGGGACAATATGGACAAAGATTTCTTATTGATTCCTCGAAAATGGGATGCTGGAGGGATTACGCGTTTTATGTTTTCCATCGGCCCCATTAGCTCAATATTTGACATTATAACTTTCTTAATATTATGGTTTGTGTTTAGCGCCAATGTTCCCGCAATGCAGTCGTTGTTCCAATCCGGATGGTTTATTGAAGGGCTCATCTCTCAAGTATTGATCGTCCATATGATTCGCACCCAAAAAATACCCTTCATCCAAAGCAGGGCGACCATACCTGTTATCCTCATGACCGCAGTCATTATTATCGTTGGGATCGTTATTCCATGGAGCCCCATCGGAAGAAGCGTCGGGTTGCAAGGATTGCCGATTACTTATTTCCCTTTGCTCATTGCGACACTTCTTGGTTATTTTGTTTTCGTGCAAATAGCAAAGACTCTGTATATACAAAAATTCAAAGTCTGGTTATAACAATGTCTGATTTTCAGCGAACCCTCATTGATTCACTCGTTATAGATTACGAAACTCTTTTCAAGGAAAAGCCGTCCATTATCCTTTACTTCTCCAATTCTATTTTGCTATACTTCACATTATGAAAAATATCATTATTATATTTCTTGTAATATTATATCTCGCCTCTGCTCTCGGCGTATGGATATTCCTTTCAAAAAAGACAAGTGTAGGTGCCGGCATCGCGCGTGAACTTGTTGCTACGAAAAGTCTACTCTCAACGGAGCAAATGGCGCGCGCAACCCTGCAAACGGCGCGCGCAACCCTCGACAAAAATATCAGCGAGGCGCGCGCAAACGCATCCTTTCTCTCACTCGCTTTTTGCCCTATCCTGGAAACAGACAAGGACGCGCTGTGTGTAAGAGACAGCACTGAATGGTTCTCGCAGACAATTCAAGCAGGGACTACCCTTACCAACACTGATACAAGGGCGAAAATAGAGATGCTTCTTGTATCGCTTGGGAACAAAAAGAAACCGACTGCGAAAGAATTATACGAATTATTGAAGCCAGTAGAGATGAGCTCACTAAAAGCGCTCACTGAAAGTTTAAGATGATCAAGTATTCTTTATTGCATTGACCACAGCAATCTGCTTGATTTTCTTATTATATTTGATATATTACCAATATGGATCTTAACGCTCAAAAACTAGACGAGCTCATAGAGCTTACACGGGAAAATAACGATATCCTCCGTTCTGTGCGACGCACACAGAGGTGGAAATCTCTCTTTTCGTTTATGTATTGGGCGCTTATCCTCGGTTCTATCTTTGGGACATATTATTATTTCCAGCCAACAATCGCAAAATATACAAAGGTATTGCAAACTTCGGTTGATGTATTACAGAATTTTGGAGGAGTAGCGGACTCTGTTACGAAAGATGCTCAAACATTAAAGAGTTTGATAAGAAAGTAAATGAGTTCATAAAGTCTATAAAGTTCTTAAAGTTTGTAAAGGAAATGCGGGTGCAATTACTTTCAACTTCATAAACTTTTTACTTTACAAACTCGTCTCCTGCCGAGGTAGCTCAGTTGGTAGAGCATACGCCTGAAGAGCGTGGGGTCACCAGTTCGATCCTGGTCCTCGGCACAAACTAAAAACCTGCCCTGTGGCAGGTTTTTAGTTTGTGCAGGCGCAGTGATGTTTCGAAAGCTTTCGAAACCACGAGCCGGGGTCGGCAAGCACTTACATAGATTACGAGCAAAGCGAAGTAATATATGTAGTGACTTGTGATCACACGAAAACATCCGAGCTTGCTCGTCAAAGCAAGTACTGCACCCTATAATGACTTAATCTTTATCGCCTGAACCCTTCCTTTGTCTATTTTGGGAAGTTTGAGCGTAAGAAGTCCTCGTCGTTCAGTCGCTTCAACTCCATCAGTCTCTACTTCCGCAGGGAGGAGAATGGTGCGAGAAAACGCGCCCCAATAAAGCTCTTGATGGAAATAACTTTCTGCATCTATTCCGGCAGGCGCGGTGCGTCTGCCCTTAATAGTCACCATTTCGCGAGTAACAGAAACGGAGAGATTTTCAAGAGGAACCCCTGCAACCATCGCTTGAATCACAATAGTGTCATCAGTCTGATACACATCTACCGCAAGCTCTCCCTCTGTGGAATCTGTTCGCTCCCACCCATCAAATGATGGACGGTTTGAATCCTTTTCAATGATTATCTCTTCTTCTGCTCCAGAAGTTCGTCCTTTGAGTGATATCGTCCCAGTGATGCGTTCAAAGAAAGTCGGTTTCATATTTTTATATAATGGTGCAAGATTTTTTATCTTTATGTGTGTATTTGATAATCTCAAACAAGACAATAATAAACATAATTACTCCCCAGTAACGAGCAAACACCGCGAGTGTGCTCATTGTTCCGTGTGCTTCTATTATAGATAAATTAAAGTATGTATGCAAGAGTGTCGCAATAATAAGTCCGAGAGTAATTGTGATAAATTTTATCCATCCTGCCGCATAAAAAGAGAAAGCGAGCGCAATGCCGACAAATGCAGATGAGGCAGTGTGGAGGACGGTCGCGCCAAGGAAACGCAAATGCCCGTCGAGAAAGATCTGCACGCCATCGCTCCCACCAATATCCTTCAAAATATAGAGGGAATTCTCCATAGCGGCAAAACCGAGCGCCGCGGTAATGAGGTAGATGACTGCATCCACGGGCTCATCAAAATCGCGCGTATGAAAGGCGATGAGAAATACCGTAGCGTATTTTGCAAATTCTTCGGCAAATGCCCACAGGAGAGTCCGTATCGTTAAGTCAGGAGGTGTTACCAGTGACAGTTTCCCCGCGAGGATATCAACGAGGTGCATCATCGTAGGGAGTGTCACGACGATAAGTTTTTCAATAGGAAGAACAAAAAATACAACGACCATTCCTGCCACAAACGATAATGCTACAAGCCCTGTCGGCTCGGGACAAGCGCGATCTTCTCGCCGCCAAAACCAAAGCCACACAAAAGAAGGGATTACTCCTCCGGCAAAAGCCAATGCAAATGATTTTATTGTGGTGATTATTTCGGCCATGATTCAATGATAAGTGGGTCCTTTGATGACTTCGGGTCGCCGTCTGTGGCGACACCTGTAGACGGCATCATCCCCCAGATCTCTTCGGTAACAAAAGGGATAAACGGATGAAGCATTTTCAAATTGACCGCAAGAATATGGAGAAGCATCCATTGCGCTAAAAGTTTTGTGTCGCCACCCTCCGCGAGGCGCGGTTTCATCTCTTCTATAATAATATCAGCAAATATGTTCCAAAAATAATGATAGAGCTCTTCTCCCGCGAGATGAAATCGAAAATTATCAAAATGCGTCGTAACACTCAATACTACCAAATTGAGTTCTTTGAGTATTTCTTCATCGCGCAAGGTCGGCGTGGGGCGCGCCGTATCAAGAGTAGTGTCGCCAATATTTGAAAGAACAAAACGGGCCGCGTTCCAGATTTTATTGCAAAAATGTTTATACCCTTTAATCTTTTCTTCAGAGAGAGAAAGGTCGCTCCCGGGAGTGTTTCCGATAACGAGGGCAATGCGGAGAGCATCGGCGCCATATTTGTCGGTGAGGTCAATAGGGGAGACGACATTTCCTTTACTCTTTGACATTTTTTTGCCGTGTTTATCATTAACCATACCGTGAAGATATACCGTCCTAAAAGGCGCTTTGTCGGCGAGATAAAGCCCAAAGATAACCATTCGTGGAATCCATTTAAAAATAAGGTCGCGCCCCGTTTCCATTATTTCAGTTGGATAATATGAAAGGTCTTTTGTGTCTGGATAACCAAGAGCGAGGAGTGGCCACTGCCCAGAGGAAAACCATGTGTCAAAAGTGTCGGTGTCGGCGACAAAAATTCCTCCGCAAGGACAAGGAGACAGAGCGGGAGTATCCGTATCAAGCGCGCCTTTGTTGCACGACTTGCATATCATCGCGGGGATCTCTATTCCCCACACAATCTGCCGCGAGATATTCCAGTCAATAGTATTGTCCATCCAGTATAAAAATATCTTTTCAAAGTTGTCAGGGATAAAATGAATTTCTCCCGCGCGTACGCTGTCTCCCGCGCGTTTCGCAAGGGGTGCCATCTTAATAAACCACTGAGGCAGGACTCGCGGTTCAATGGTCGTATTACATTTATAACAAGAGGGGACAGCGTGAGTGTAATCTTCTATCTTTTCCACAAGACCGAGCGCCTGCAGATCCTCCACCACTTTTGCGCGCGCCTCGGCGACTTTCATTCCTGCATATTTGCCAGCTTTTTCATTGAGTTTGCCAAATTGATCAATAACTTCTATGCGAGGAAGTTTATGTGTCTCGGACATACGGAAATCATTATGATCGTGAGCAGGAGTGATCTTGAGCGCGCCGGTGCCAAATTCCATATCCACCTCGTCGTCGCCTATGACGATGAGCTTTAATACATTTTCGGGGTGCTGTACTTCGATTGTTTGTCCAATATATTTCTGATAGCGTAAATCTTTTGAATTAACCGCGATAGCAACATCCCCAAAGATTGTTTCGGGACGCACCGTTGCCACAACAAATGGTCCATATTTTATATAATAAAGCTTGTCATTTTTTTCAGCTGTTTCAGTTTCTACATCAGAAAGAGATGTTTGGTGTTTCGTACACCAATTTATTGTGCGATACCCGCGATAGACGAGGTCATCGCGATAGAGTTTGCGAAATGTTTCCTGCACTTCATTAATGACAATAGGATCAAGGGTAAACTTTTCTCTCGACCAATCGCACGATGCGCCGAGCGCCTTCACATCTTCTTCCATATTTTTTTTATTCTCAAGAGTAAATGACATAATCTCTTTGTAGAGATCTGTTCGTTCCATCTTAAATCGCGAGCGCCCCTCTTTCTCAAGTTTCTTTTCATAAACAACTTGCGTTTCAAAACCTGCATGGTCAGCCCCCGGCACCCAGAGTGCTTTTTTCCCCTGCATACGATGGTAGCGAATCATAATATCTTCAAGAGCTAGGGTGAGCGCGTGCCCCGCATGAAGTCGCCCATTCGCATTGGGTGGCGGCATAATGATCGTGTATGGCTCCTTGTGTCTTTGGGGGAGGTTATCAGGATTTAAAAACCCGCTTTCCTCCCAGAGTTTGTATATTCGCCCCTCGGTCAAAGAGGGTTCGTATGGCCTCATCAATTTTTCAGGAATATCAGACATTTAAACTCATAATATCATTTTATTTCTTCTTTCTCAATTCTGCGAGTGTGGGTCTGTTTGATTCCGCGAGACGAAGATGCCCTTCGGCGACGATAGTTTTTTCTGTCTCGCCGAAACGAATGAGACCAGCAATGGCAATCATAAGCGCATTGTCAGTTGAAAGGTCGTAGGTAGGTATAAAAAGTTTTGTATCAGGAAGCTCGCGCGATACCATTTCACGAAACGCTTCGCGAATTTTCTTATTTGCCGTAACCCCTCCTCCCAAAATAATTTCTTTTACATCATATTCCATCGCGGCTTTCAGTGTCTTTGAAACAAGTATTTCGGTTACCGAATCTTCAAACTCCTTTGCGATAGACGCCTTGTCCTCTTGTGTAGGATTGATAATATTCTTCAAAGTATAGAGCACCGCGGTCTTGAGCCCGGCAAAAGAGAAATCAAAGTTGTCTGTTTTTAACATCGGGCGGGGGAGAGGGTATGGAGGGATTTTTGTAGGGAGAGCAGTCTCGGCGAGTTTTGAAATTTCAGGCCCTCCGGGATAGGAGAGTCCCAACATCCGCGCAACCTTATCAAATGCCTCACCAACAGCATCATCGCGTGTCTGTCCGAGGATTTCATAATCTCCCCTTCCACGGACTAAATCAAGTTCAGTGTGCCCGCCGGAAATAAGGAGGGGCAGCGCGGGGTATT
>CAYIHV010000028.1:0-8193 GCA_964363315.1 uncultured Candidatus Saccharibacteria bacterium | reverse complement strand
CTCTACCGACTGAGCTACCGCAGAATACGGATTTCATCATATCAAAATCGTCCAAAAATGCAATTCTTTTGATAAATAAAAGATATCGCTCCCCACTGGACACTGACTATGTATACGGTACTATAGTACCGTATACATAGTCAGTTGGGAAACGATTCTACTTCTTTTTTTGCACAATAGATGTCTTTCTGGTATGATAGATTCTTATTAAAATTCAGAAGTAACATCTATATTATGAACATCAAGAAGACAAAGATTGTTGTGACCATTGGGCCATCTTCGGAGAACGAAGACATCCTCACCAATCTCGTTAAAGCGGGAATGAATGTATGCCGTCTCAATTTCTCGCACAAAACATTGGATGAAGCGATTGCTCAGACAAATACTATTAGAACTGTTGCGAAGAAACTTGGTAAATCTATCGCGGTAATGCAGGATCTCTCCGGGCCTAAAATCCGTATTGGTGATTTCTATAAAGAGCGCGTAATGCTTAAAAAAGGGTCAATCTTCACGCTTACGACAAAGATGTGTGTGGGGGATGAGAATCGCGCATATGTCACTTACAAGGAACTCCATCACGAGCTCAAAAAAGGGGATTCTGTCTTGCTTGATGATGGAAAGAAGCGCTTACAAGTTATCTCTATTTCAGGTGAAGAAATAAAATGCCGAGTCATTGTTGGAGGAGAAACAAAAGGCAAGCGAGGAGTCAATCTCCCTGGGGTACCGCTCAAGATTAGCTGTCTTACGGCAAAAGACAAGAAAGATCTTCTTTTTGGACTCAAGTACAATGTTGATTTTGTGGCGCTTTCTTTTGTCCGTCGCGCTTCGGATATTCGTGAACTGCGCGCTATTCTTAAGAGAGCAAACTCTAGAGCAAAGATTATCTCAAAGATTGAAACTGCCGAAGCGATAGAGAATATTGATGCTATAATCGCTGAAACGGATGCGGTAATGGTGGCGCGTGGGGATCTTGCTGTAGAAGTACCCGCAGAGCAAGTGCCAATCCTTCAAAAAATGATCGTCAAGAAATGTAATCGCGCGGGCAAGCCCGTGATTGTTGCGACACAAATGATGGAATCAATGATTAAGTCTCCAGTGCCAACGCGCGCCGAGGTCTCTGATGTAGCAAACTCCATTCTGGACGGCGCTGACGCGGTGATGCTTTCTGAAGAAAGCACTCTTGGGGAATTTCCTGTTGAAACAGTAACGATGATGGCAAAGATTGCCGCGGAGGTGGAAAAAAGTTATCCTCATCGCGAAGTGCTTTATCGGGATGTTTTGAATTATGAAGAAGGTGAAAATCATAAAAAAGGAAGGGATGTTATTGATGTGGCGACTTTTGGAGCGGTAAGCACCGCAGATGCGGTGGGAGCGGTTGCTATTGTTGCGCTCACCGACTCCGGTCTTACGGCGCGCATGATCTCCCGTTTTCGCCCTCGGCAAGAGATTATTGTGATGAGCCCTCATCATGATGTGGTTCAACACCTCACACTTTCTTTTGGATGTCATCCTATATATTTTGAAAAAGTGGATAACCTCAATAATGCAATAAAGGAAGTGCGGGCATTTGTGTTAAAAAATAGATTTGCGAAAAGAGGAGATAAGGTGGTGATATCGGCGGGAATACCTTTTGGGAAAACGGGTGGTACCAATATGCTCTTGATAGAAGTGATATAAAGGGTAGCAAAATATTAAAATAGTTAAATAATAAATATCCAATATTCAACTATTTGAATATCGGATATTTATCTACTGCTATGTATATTAAAGTGAGGGTAGCAACGGGGGTAAAGAAGGAATTATTCACAAGAATAAATAAAGATTCTTTTTTAGTGTCTGTGAAAGAGCCAGCCGAACAAAACCGCGCCAATACGCGCGTGCGCGAGCTTATTGCCGACCATTTTGACATACTACCCAAACAAGTTCGTTTTGTTTCCGGGCATCATAGCCCAAGCAAAATTTTCAGTATCCCCGAGAGAGGAACTGTGAATTTAAAATATTGAACACCAAGAATAAGGTATGCTATAATAAAAATATGCAAATAAAGATAAAAACAACCAATATGGAGCTTACGGGCGCGATCCGAGCATATGTTGAGGGAAAAATCCAGAATGTTGAAAAGTTTATTATTGCTCACAAGCAAGAGGAAGTGTTTACCGAAATAGAAATAGGGAAGACGACGAACCATCATAATTCGGGTGAAGTGTTTCGCGCAGAAGCAATGATCCGCGTGCGCGGGAAACAATTTCGCGCAGTATCCGAAAAAGACGATCTCTATGCGGCAATTGATAGTGTGCGGGACGAACTTGTGAGGGAAATCAATTCAAACAAAGGCAGAGAGCGGGCGCTCATACGCCGTGGCGCTTGGATGGTTAAAAACCTGCTTCGTTTCGGGCGCGCGAAACGATAAGGTTATATATTTAAAATATGAGTACGAGAAATATAATTCTTCTTATTATTGCCATTATCATTATTGGTTCCATAATGTGGATAATGTCTTTGCCTCAAGAAAATTCAAAACTGAATATTTCCATTAACGACGATAACCGTACAATCAATAATAAACCTATGACTCAAGCAACCATAACTACCAATAAAGGAATCATCACGCTGGAGCTTTCCAGCGACACAACCCCTAATACTGCCCTAAATTTCAAAAAACTTGCTGAAAAAGGATTCTACAATGGCACGCGTTTTCATCGTGTGATCAAAGGATTTATGATTCAAGGAGGGGATCCTTTGTCAAAAGACATTGCAGGGCAAAACAGATGGGGTACGGGCGGTCCGGGGTACCAATTTGCAGACGAGATAGGAGTTGATAATAAAAACGATATTGGAACGATTGCTATGGCGAATTCCGGCCCTAATACGAACGGCAGTCAATTCTTTATTAATGTTGCCAATAATAATTTTCTTGATACAAAACATACTGTCTTTGGAAAGGTAATTTCAGGAATGGAAGTGGTAACTGCCATTGAGAATGTTAAAACAGGGCAAGATGATCGTCCTACGGAGGATGTGATTATGGAGAAGGTGGAGGTAAAGTAAGTGAATATTAAAATAGTAAATATCTAAATATCAAAAATCTCCTTATTTTAATGGGGATTTTTGATAAGGTAAAGTCTCACGACTTTCTAAAAGGGTAATTCTGGCTCCTGTATAAAAATACAGCAAGCGGAGAACAAGAACCTCTCCTCCCGCATTTAGTGGCATGATAACCTCACGCCACTTTTTTTATTTCCGCGTAAGTCGGTGTTTAGTCTGCAAGTTTTCGCGTTTATCTCTGTCCGCGCAGAAAATCTTCATACGCCATTTCTTTTTTCCCTTCGGGAATAACACGGAGTGGAATGAGCTTATTATCTTCTATTTTTGCATCGGTCACGACGACGCGTATATCTCGATTATTGCGTTTTGTTATAAAATACGCGCGGGGCCAGACATCAAATGCGCGGATTTTGCGATACATACGAAATGGGTCGTCATTGAGATCAATGAGTCCGCTTTCCTTAGTAATCTTTTTTGTATAGGTTGCACTATTGTGGTCTTGTTCTGTTGCCGTAATGGAACCGGCAATCCAAAGCGGGATTGTTTTGACAAGCAGTTTCCCTCCGAGTATTCCAAGCATCTCTTCAAGAACGCTTCCTTTGGGTGGCCAGTTTGGCACGAGAATTTTTTCTTGCGCAACGATGGGTCCGTGGTCAACCTCTTCGTCAATCTGCATTATGGTGACACCTGTTTCGTGATGCCCGCCCACGGGGGCGTCTTCTAGTATTGCTGATTGAATAGGGGAAGCTCCGCGAAGATGGGGGAGAAGTGAGGGGTGCACATTGAGCGTGCCGTATTTCGGCATATCAAGAATTCTGCGCGGAATTATTTTCCCATACGATGCAATAATAAATAGTTGTTCGTTAATCGTTGATAATTGATAGAAAAAATCCTCATCAAGTTTTATCGGTTCTAGTGTTGGAATATTGTGCGCGTCTGCCCATACTTTAACCTCGCTTGGTGTAAGGTTAAGCCCGCGACTTTTTGGTTTTGGGGGCGCAGTGATAATAAGAGATGGAAGTACCCCTCCCCGCTTCATTTCCTCAAGAATAAGAATAGAAAATCGTGAAGTCCCACAAAATGCGATGTTATAGTCCTTTTTCATAATCCTTCTTTAATCGTTCTTGTTCTTCGTGGGTGATTTTTTCAACATTGCGCGCAGTGTCAATAAAGAGTACTCCGTTCAGGTGATCAGTTTCATGTTGAAAGATCTGCGCAATAAGACCTTTTGCGCCACGCGTAAATGGTTTTCCATTTTCATCATAAGCGCGGATGGTTGCTTTTTCTGCTCGCGGAGTTTCCCCATAGAACCACCTGACCGAGAGACATCCCTCTGGCGCCCATACTTTTTTGCGGGAAAGTTTGATAATTTGAGGGTTAATAAAGATTAAATTTTGAGTTTTTGAGGAAAATGGCGGCGGAGCCGTTATTCCATCATCCTTTTGAGATGTGTGGGTATGGGAATGCGGTTGTTTGGCAAGGATAATCCCTTTGCCTTCTTCCCCATCAATCTCAAAAGCGCGGTGAGAGATGATAAAAATTCGCAAAGGTACACCAATTTGCGGCGCCGCAAGAGCAACCCCATCCTCTTCTTTATCAAGGGTTGTTTTCATATCATTGAGAATCTTTTTTAACCTCGGTGAATTAAAATCTCTCTGATGTACCGACTCTGCTTGCTCGCGAAGCACGGACGCATGTTGTTGAAGAATAGTTATCATAAACGAGAATAGATTCTAGTATTATATGCTATTTTATTGATTTTTTGAAGCTTTTACTGACCTTTCCTACTTAGCTTAATAGAACAAACGCGATGACTTTCGCGCCACGCGAAGTCTTGGAGCGCAAAAACCCTTGAGTCGTACTGTTGGTACGGCGAAAAGGGTTTTTGCGGGAAAGACGAGCGTGGCGCAAAAGTAGTGTGTTTTTCGTTAAGCTAAGTAGGAAAGGTCAGTAGG
The DNA here is from genome assembly GCA_964363315.1 of uncultured Candidatus Saccharibacteria bacterium. Classification (GTDB taxonomy): domain Bacteria; phylum Patescibacteriota; class Minisyncoccia; order Phycocordibacterales; family UBA1550; genus UBA1550. Next base: position 3,193 of record CAYIHV010000028.1, on the reverse strand, counting down.
TAAAAACTTCCATACTATCTTTAGAAATTCAAAATAATGAATCGGGGTTGACCTCTATAATAAACTGAGAAGGGAGGGAATGGAGTTTAGAAAAAAGTTTTTTATCAGATAATCCATCTTCTTTAATCTTTAGAACCGTACTCATCTGGTAAATGTTTTTTCGGTGAATTATTGTCTTCTGCGCAAGCGGGGTGTATTCAGCGAAAAATGTTGCGAGTTTTTCCATTTCAATGGGAATTTGCGCGCGCGAACCGCGAAGCGTGATCTTGATGATTACACCATAAGGCGGATAAGAAAAAGTTTTGCGTATCATAAGCTCGTTCTTTACAAAGAGTTTAATATCACCCTCAAGCGCCTGCTCAAAAAGAGTCGTGTCGTCAAGCCGTGTCTGCACAAGAAACTTTCCTTTGGTCTTTTCACGAAGAGTAAGGACGAGCGCAAATATCCGTTCATTCATACTAAAATCAGGGATTGCAAAAAGTGAGTCAAGAGAAATAATCGCCATGGCGGACACCGTAGACAAAAATGGGATTGCCATAGGAGTGCCGATCAAAATGCCTTTTGGGGAACTTTCAAACGAAGCAATCACTTTGCGCGCGCTTGCGCGGGTTTTTGTATGGTCTCCGTCAATGATGAAACGCTCCGCGGAAGGAAAAAGTTTTTTCACTTCATCTTCCACCCTCTCAATGCCGATACCAAGGGCTTCGAGGCGCCACCCTCCGCAAACAGGGCAAGTTTCGTGTTCGCCATCTTCGGGCGCGCGGTGAAATCCGCAAGAATGACAAGAAAATATTCGCTCATTCTCCACCCATTCTTTTTTATGAAGGACGAGGAGCTTGTTGCATACAGGACAACGGATAGCAGTACCGCAATCCCCACATACGACAAGTGGTGCGAGCCCTTTGCGCGCGACAAGAAGAAACACTATCACATTGTTTTTTTGCGCGTGTTTAATCATTTCGCGAATTTCTTCCCCTAAAATCTGTGTGGTACGAGAACCCGTTCGCTCTTTGATAGCCATCTCTTCAATGCGCGGATCGATGAGGAGAAACTCTTTCTTACAAACTTCTGTATGCGCGGGAATAAGTTTAATTTCTTTGTCTATGATTTTCTTTTGTGTTTCAAGGCGGAGAATAGGAGCTCCGAGGACAAGCGCGCTCCCCGAGTTTTGCGCGACAGATTCGACAAAAAACCGCATATCAATAAATGGGCGCGTAAAGGTTTTCCATAGGCGGGAATGCTCTTCTTCGAGAATGAAAGTTCCAAAGTATTTTGGAAGAGAGAGGTATTGGGGCGTTCCTACCACAAGGAGAGGGGTAACTCCCTGAAGAACTTCCTCCCATTGTTTGAGAATTTTTTTCTTGGGTATGCCACTATGAAAGACGAAAAGCTGTTCTTTATTATTTTCAAAATCACGCGCAATCTTCTCAACATCTTCTTGGCTGGGCGCGCAAATAAAGACTGATTCATTTTTATTAAAAGATTTTTGAACAAGATGTTGGTATTGTTTGATTCGCGTGTCATTACTGCCTTGTACGGCAAAGACGCGCGATGGGGGTGTTCCATCGTTTATCGTCTGCCTTTTGTTGCCATTTGTCAGTTGTTTATTAAGATACTCATCAAAGACTGCCTTTGGTGTGAGCGCAAGTAGTATTTCCCCGAATTTCTGAAGATAAGCGCGGGAAGTTTCTTCAACGGCTTTCATAAACGATTTATTCCATATGAGAAATGGTCTCGCGTCGATGATTTTTTTTATTTTGTAGTCAGAATTTTTAAGAAGAATCTTCTCATTACTTGCGTCGCTTACTTCAATGACGAGTGCGTGGGCCTCGCGTCCACGAAGGGAAACCTTAATAATGGACCCTGCCTTTATTGGGTCTTTTGAGAAATAGGTAAGTGTCCCATTGAGTGTACCACGCACAAGAGGGGTAACCGTAAGGACATACATATCTTTATCATAACGCAAAAAGGACAGGAAGAACAGTGGCACATAATATTCATTTGTTCAAGTGGTGGTTTATGTAGTAATATAGGAGGAATGAGTGACATCTTCATTATTAAAGGGCTCGGCGGGCAAAGGAAACTTAGCGGCACTGTTACCATTACTGGAGCAAAAAATGCGGCACTCAAAGCGCTTGCCGCTACGGTGCTTTTCCGAGACACTGTAACCCTCAAAAACATACCTGAAATCGACGATGTCCGCCAAATCACAAAACTTTTAAGCGATATGGGCGCGAAGATAGAGCATCCAAAGAACGGCGAGTATAAAGTTTCTATTCCAAAGAGTTTTTCAACGGAACTCTCTTTTTCTGTTGCAAACCGACTTCGCGCGTCGGTGGTGGTAACGGGCCCCGTTCTTGCCCGTTTTGGAAAAGTTTCATTTCCTTCTCCGGGGGGATGCTTGATCGGCGCGAGGCCAATAGATCTTTTTATTGAAGGATTTAAAAAGATGGGGGCGAAAGTTGCTCTCAAAGATACCTCCTATATAATTTCCGCCCCGCAAGGTCTTCGTGGCGCGGAATTTTTTCTTAAAAACCAAAGCGTTACCGTGACCGAAACTTTTATCCTCGCGGGAGTCCTTGCGTATGGTACCACAACGATCAAAAATGCAGCGATGGAGCCGGAGATCGCAGATCTTGTAACTTTTCTCAATGAATGTGGCGCAAAAATTTTCGGAGCGGGGACACCGACGATAACCATTAAAGGAGGGGGACTCCTCTCGGCAAAAGAAAATTCGTACCAGACAATGCCTGACCGCATTGATACGGGGAGTTTCCTTATTCTCGGCGCGCTTGCGGCAAAAAAGATTCGCATTATCAACTGCAATCCTGCGCATCTTGAATCTCCCATAGAAATGCTTCGTAGCGCAGGAGTATCAATAGAGACAAAGAAAAATGAAATTATCGTCTGCGCGCCTCAAAAGATCAATCCTCTTAATGTTAAAACTCACGAATATCCGGGTTTTCCCACTGACCTTCAGGCGCCAATGACTGTCTTTCTCACGCAAGCCGAAGGCGAAAGTATGGTGTTTGAGACTATTTTTGAAGGACGACTCAACTATACCGAGGTGCTTTCCAGTATGGGAGCTCTTTTTGTGACGATGGATCCTCACCGTATCCTTGTTCAAGGAAAAACAAAACTTCGAGGGAAAAAACTTATGAGTCCAGATCTCCGCGCCGGTCTCGCTTTCCTT
>CAYIHV010000027.1:0-8333 GCA_964363315.1 uncultured Candidatus Saccharibacteria bacterium | reverse complement strand
CACAAACATTAGGTCACAATGCAAAGCATTGGGGCCTTTTTTATTTGTGGGCGATGAGGGACTTGAAAGACGGAGCAGGGCGGCGCGAGTCGGGTGAGATGCGAATACATAGAGCATCGCAAGACCTTTTGAGCTGTTTTGTGAGCAAAGCGAGGCAAAAGAGCCAAAAGGTGTACTGCTCCTGTAAGGAGAACGGAATTTTTCAGCTGAAAAATTCCGCGACTAAGTCTCATCACCCATAGTAAGTAACTCAACGGGTAAGTATTTTAAAAAACTGGCAATCGGATAAAGAGGAACTCATGAAGTTTCTTTTTATGTTTTTGCTTGATTCTTCTTGTCGTCCTTACTAGTGTAATCTCAGCAACCAACCATATAGTCTGGTTGAAATTGTACATACAAAAAAGGAGGCGCGCATGACAGAGCAAGAGGTTTTAAAAATTCTCGGTGAAGTCGGGGCTGTAATTATTCGTAGCCATATCGTCTATACATCCGGCGAGCACGGCACGGCGTATATTAACAAAGATGCAGTGTATCCGCACACCGCGAAAACATCTCTTCTCTGCCACGCGATTGCCGAACGGTTCGCGAAGGATAGGGTTGAGGTGGTCATTGCCCCGGCAATCGGTGGAGTGATCCTCTCGCAGTGGACGGCTCATCATCTCTCCGAGATGAACGGCCGCGAAGTGTTCGGTGTTTACGCCGAAAAATCCGAGGGCGGAGACGCTTTCGTCATCAAGCGCGGGTACGACAAACTTATCGCTGGTAAGAATGTTTTGGTGGTGGAAGATGTTCTCACCACTGGTGGCTCCGCCAAGAAAGTGATCGAGGCCACGCGCGCAGTCGGTGGTATCGTCATCGATCTCGGCGTTCTCTGCAATCGCGGAAGAATCACGCCACAAGATGTGGCCGATGTTCCGCTCATATCACTTGTGAATGTGAACCTCGACGCGTGGGACGAGGCAAATTGTCCGCTCTGCGAGCAAAACATTCCAGTCAACACGGATGTCGGGAAAGGACGCGAGTTTCTCGCTCGTAAATAAAAATAAGCCCTAGATGGGTTCCACCAGAGGGTCGCTATTAAAAAATGGGGCCCTCTTTCTTTTTGCTGTCTTTGTTTATGGAGACGCATATATCCCATTGCATTCATATTTCTTTTCTGCTATACTTTTACTTATGGAATTTCTGGTTAAGATTCTGCCATGGGTGCAGATCATTCTATCTATTATCCTCGGCGCATCAATTCTCCTTCAACAAACAGGGGCAGGTGTAGGTGGAGCGATGGGTGGAAGTGATGACAGTATTCATTATACTCGTCGAGGAATGGAAAAGTTTCTCTTTTACCTCTCTATCGTTATTGCTATACTGTTTGCTCTTTCGGCATTAGCGATACTTTTCATTCAAAGATATTAATATTGTCTCTGAATACTCTCTGCCCACTAGACCAGGAATCTAAGAATACACCAATTGAATAGATCCTTAGGTTATCAATTTTTCTCAAAATAAATGGAACAAGTTAAGAATGAATGCTTGAAAAAGTTATTCGCTTTATATGCCACCGTAAAGCATTTGCTTTCTACGCTTAATATAAAGCTAAGCAGGCGCTTTATATTCCCCCTTGAAGGGAGGTTCTCTCTCGTATTTAAATCATTTTCAAGGCGCGAAAAAAGAGTGTTTTTCAGTGTAGCAACTATTTTTATAGCAACAACGATTATCCTTCTCTTCCTCGTCAACCAAGCATTCCTTGTTAAAGTCCCCTCTAATGGAGGAACACTTGTGGAAGGAGTGTTCAATACTCCCGCTCATATTAACCCTCTCCTATCAACAGGAGAAATCAGCTCTGAGGCAGATCGAGATATTACGGCGCTTGTTTACTCTGGTCTTCTTCGCTCTGATGGTAATGGTGGTCTTATCCCAGATCTCGCAAAAAGCTATCAGATATCAAAAGATTGGCTTTCGTACACATTTACCCTTAAAGATGGGCTCGTGTGGCATGACGGGGAAGAAATAACTGCGGATGATGTTGTTTTTACAATCAAACTTGCCCAAGACAGCAGAATAAAAAGCCCCAAGCGCGCGAACTGGGACGGTGTCGGTGTCGAGCAAATAGACAGACTCACGGTACGCTTCACGCTTAAAAAACCCTACCCCCCCTTTCTTGAAAATACCACCGTGGGAATCCTTCCTAAACATATTTGGAAAGCGATAGACTTTAACCGTTTTGATACCAATACATACAATCGTGAACCGATCGGATCTGGCCCTTATCAAATTGATTCAATTGAAACAGTTGCAAAAGATGGCGACGACATCCCTGTGTCTTACACCCTCAAAGCATTCAAACACTTTGCGCTCGGAAAACCCTATATTGATACCATCAAATTCATTTTTTCTTCGAATGAAGACAATCTTATAAGTATGTTGCGATCAGGAGAGGTGAATTCAGTAAATTCAATATCTCCAGAGCAAGGGAAAATCCTCTCAGAATCAGGGTTCCGCGTGGAGCATACTCCTCTCCCTCGTGTACTTGCGGTGTTCTTTAACCAAAATCAAAATCCCATCTTTGCTTATTCATCAGTCCGTAAGGCCCTTACTCTTTCGGTAGACAAACAAGCCATCGTTAACAAGGTGCTCGCTGGATATGGCGTCATCCTTGACTCGCCTATTCCTCCGGGAACAATCAACTATGAAAATTCCGCGCCTGAAAAACCGCTCACAGAGCGTCTTCTCTCCGCGAGAGATATTCTCGAAAAAGACGGGTGGAAATGGAGCGAAGAAGATCGTTTGTGGACAAAAAAAATAAAAAAGGAAATGCTCACCCTTCGTTTTACTATTTCAACATCAGAAGCCCCCGAACTTAAGTCGGTCGCCGATGAACTAAAAACGGCATGGGAGAAAATCGGAGTCCCTACTGAAGTCCGCGTCTTCTCTATTGGAGACTTCAAAGAAACCATTATCCGTCCTCGTAAATTTGATGCGCTCTTCTTCGGGCAAGTGCTTGGCCGCGATGGAGACGCATTCCCTTTCTGGCATTCAAGTCAGCGACTCGACCCCGGGCTCAATATCACTTCATATGCAAATGTGAATGTGGACAAGATATTGGATATGGCGCGTAGAGAGACAGATGGAGAGCGTCGCGGGAAACTCTATGAGAATTTTAGAAAAGAAATGGAACGCGATATGCCCGCAATATTTATCTACGCGCCAGAATTCCTCTATGTTGTTCCGCAAAAAGTACATGGGGTTTCTCTCAATTCTATAACAATCCCCTCTGATAGATTTTTGAATGTTTATAAATGGTATATAGATACTGATAATCTCTGGAGTATATTTATAAAAGATAAAGGGGGTGCCCAAGTATAATCTCCATATACTGTTTACTGTTTTTGAAATATCAGAAATACTTATTCACCTTTAATAAAAAAATAAAATGGACGAAAGAGACAATAACAACAATCAATTACAAATAGGACAGCCACAATCGGACATCAATCAAGAAGGGAATCCTCGGGAAGGATACGGGGCAAGAAGATTCCCCCACCATGACAATAATGCTCGCAAACCTCGTAGCGCCGTCAATCGCGGAGCGAACAGGGCTGCTTACAAAAGCCAAGACGGGCATCAAGAGCCCATGAATCCCGGCGCGCCACATTCACGCGCACAAACCAACTCCTTTAGTAGACCGAAACAAGGTTCTCAAGCGGGTCGTAATCAAAACAGGTTCAGAGGATCACAGACTAATTCAAACAATAATACTCACGGAACAACGCGCATTAGGCACTCCGAAAGTCGCGAACGCGCTGATTCGCGGCACTCGACCGTTCCATTCCCCGCAAAAAATGTGGAAAATATCATTCCACCTCTTAAAGACGGGGATATTCGCATCACTCCTTTAGGGGGAGTAGAAGAAGTTGGACGCAATATGACTTGTATTGAATACAAGAATACTATTGTCATCATTGACGCTGGACTTCAGTTTCGCGAGATCAATACTCCGGGAGTTGACTACCTTCTCGCAAATACTAAATATGTTGAAGACCGCAAGCATAAAGTGAAAGCAATCATTATCACTCACGGACACCTTGACCACATAGGGGGGATTCCTTATATTATGGAAAAAATAGGCAACCCCCCTATCTATTCACGAAATTTATCAACCCTTCTCATTAAAAAACGCCAAGCGGAATTCCCTCATCTCGCGCCACTAGATATTCGTATCGTTGAAAAAAATGACCGCGTTACTCTTGGCGACCTTAAGGTTCAATTTTTCAGTGTAACCCACACAATCCCTGACTCGATGGGGGTTATCCTTGAGACTCCTTATGGGAACATTGTCCACACGGGAGATCTTAAACTCGACCATGTAGATGGCGTCCCTACGCTTGACGAAGAAGAAAACTGGGAACATATTGCAAATTCAAAGAATCTCTTGCTTTTAGCAGACTCTACTAATGTGGAGCGAGCGGGGTTTTCGTTTCCTGAACGGATTGTTCTTAAAAATATCGAGGATATTATTCGTAATGCGAACGGACGGCTCATCGTTGCAACCTTTGCCTCTCTCCTTGAACGCCTTGTTAAAATTATTAACACAGCAGAACTTCTCGGGAAGAAGATAATCCTTGATGGGCGCAGTATGAAAAATAATATTGATATTGCGAGAGAAGCAGGATTTATCACTGCAAAAAAAGAGACATTTATCCCCATTGAAGAGATGGAGAAGTACCCTCCTGACCGTATTATTGTCCTCGCAACAGGCGCTCAAGGAGACGAATTCGCCTCTTTGATGCGCGCCGCGAACAAGACGCATAAATATTTGAAGGTGAACAAGCGAGATACTGTTCTCCTTTCCTCATCAGTAATTCCCGGGAATGAGCGTAGTGTTCAGAATCTCAAAGACAACCTTTCACGCCAAGGAGCAGAGATTATTCATTACCAAAACGCTGATGTACACTCCTCGGGGCATGCGGGACATGATGAGACGCTTTGGATTCACAAAAAGGTCAATTCTCGTTTCTTTATCCCCATTCACGGATACCATTATCTTCTCCGTGTGCATAGCAAAATAGCAAAAGAAGCTGGACTTACTGACGATCGCATTATTATTCCTGACAATGGGATGATTATTGAAATCCAAGACGAGGGGAATAAAATCGTCACGCTCAAAGAAACAGCTCCTCGCGGACTCATTCTCGTTGATGGGTTTTCTGTTGGGAATATCCAAGAGGTGGTAATTCGCGATCGCCAAATGCTTTCACAAGACGGGATCTTTGTAATCATTATTACCGTCGATCTCGCCACAGGAAAAGTTACAAAATCCCCTGATGTGATATCGCGCGGTTTTGTCTATCTTCGTGAATCACAAGACCTCCTTCGCCAAGCGCGCCTTCTCGCCAAAAAGACCGTGGAGGATATGACCATAGGAAACAAATCTATTGATTTTGATTATGTAAAAGATCATGTTACCGATGCGGTAGCGCGCGCCCTCTTTCAAGAGACCGCAAAGAGGCCGATTGTTATCCCGGTAATTCTTGCTCTGTAGTGACTCGCAAAGGGAATTTTTCCTATTGTGATACAATAGACCTGTCGCCAAATAACTTTTCTGCTACAATTTCCAATTTTCGACTGCGACTTGTTAAAAATTATTCGTATGCCTCATCGCACACTCTCAAAGAAAACATTCCTTATCCTCGTCTATATAGCGAGTTTCTTTTACTCGTTCCATTACGCGCTTCCTCTGTATATTGAATCGTCGTTTATCGCGCAATTTCTTTCTGCTGAAAAAATGGTGGGTATTATCTTTGCTATTGCCGCGATATTTACCGTTATTCTCACCTTTTTATTCCCTAGATTTTTAAGACGCTTCGGAAATTATAGAGTAACCCTTACAGTGATGGGGCTTGAATCCGTGTCCCTTCTTTTCCTTGCGATATTCGGGAACCCTTTCATTGTTATCCCGCTCTTTATCCTCCATCAAATCCTCGTCAATGTGATATTTTTGAGTCTCGACAATTTTGTTGAATCATTTTCAGAGGATAACAAAACGGGGAGTATCCGCGGAATATTTATGACCGTCCTTAATATTGCCATTGCTTCCGCGCCTCTTGTTGCCGGACTAATGCTTACCGACCATGATTTCTGGAAAATCTATCTTGCCGCCGCAATCTTTATGGTCTTTGGAATTTTTATTATCGCGAAAAATTTTAGAAATTATGTGGATCCAAAATATCTTGTGCCAAAGTTTAAAGAGACATTCAGTATCGTCACAAAAAGTCATGATCTCCACGCCATCATCATCACTCATTTTCTCCTTTCATTCTTTTTTACATGGATGGTCATCTACACTCCCCTTTATCTCCATAAACATATTGGAATAGCGATGAATGATATTCTTGGAATCATTATCCCCATAGCGCTCCTTCCTTTCATTTTTTTTGAAGTCATTTTAGGAAAGATAGCGGACAAAAGACTCGGGGAAAAAGAAATCCTCGTTGCGGGCTTTATCCTTATGGCGTTTTCCACGGCAACACTTTCGTGGATTACTACCTCGAGCGTCCTCGTATGGGCAGGACTCCTCTTCCTTACCCGTACCGGAGCAAGCGCGGTAGAAGTTACCACCGAGAGTTATTTTTATAAACAAGTCACCCCGGACGATATCCACCTCGTTACCTTTATGCGCATGGTGCGCGCAAGCGCTTATGTCATAGGGCCTTTTTTGGGGTCTCTCGTACTCTCGTTCATAGACTATCGTTATCTATTTCTCACACTTGGCATCATTATGCTTATTGGTATACCCTACGGTCTTCATTTCAAAGATACTAAATAAAGAAAAAGCCATGTATATATGGCTTTTTCTTTATTAAAGACAATGCTATTGCATTGTCGTCGCTTCGCAAGCTTTACAGTCTCCTTTATGAAAGAAGATTGTATAGATTGCTGATAGAGCGACAAGAATGTATATTGCGCGGGTCGCAGTACTTGAAGCACCAAGGACAATCTCTACCACATTATAATTAAATGCGGTAAGCCCCCAGTTCAACCCGCCTATAATAAGGAGAACAAATGCGATAATATGTAATACTTTCATTGTATTCTAGACTTAGTATTATTCCAATCGACCTTTACATATTAGTATACCCCAAAGAGACCCGTTCCTGAATAAGCGGTATGTATAACCAAGGAATTGATCTTCCGCCCCCTGATTTTTCATACTTAATACTTTATCAAAGACGCCACAAAAGAGCTTTTCTCGCTTAGTTACTTAGTACTTCAACTACTAAGTGATACCATTACCTAACCCCGCAACTTCCTCCCCCTCCTTTTACGGAAGCAACTTGAGAAGCAATGGCGCGGTAGCCGGAACCGCTTGAATATTTCGCGCTTAAAAGCTCTTTGGGGTCAGAAACACTATATGACAATCCTTTTGATTCAAGAAATTTCGCAATGGTAAGGTATGTGTCTGGAAACCAGTACGCATTTACGGCAAGCGCCGAACGATACATCTCTTCCTCTGAAAATCCTTGCGAAGCCATAAGCTCAAGGAGTCCGAGCATTGCCATACCGTGATTGCAGTCAGGGAAGTATGTTGAATTTCCGCAACAAGGACGATAGATATTCTTGCTCACACGCTCAACAAGCGCTTGTTGCGGAGCGGTCAATGTGATGAATTGATGTTTGCTGTAATGATTCATCGGCACCCCTTGCGCGAGCGTCCACCCTCCCGTTGAAGCAAAGTTGCCAGCGCCTTTATATTGTGGATCCATCATCGGACCCTCTTCTAGAATCTTATTTTTATTCCCCAGTCCAAATGCCCACAAAAAATTCAGCGCAACCGGAGCATTTGTTCTCGTAATAATAAGGCGCCCCACTTGTGTTCCTCCGAGAAATTCTTCCGCTATGTTTTTAAGTTCTGTGTCATTCATATAGATACTGAGAAATTTCTCTTTATCAATAACTCCCGCGCGGACAAGCCGAGGACCAAGATCGCGAAACTCTATGGGAATCTCTACCCCTCTTAAGGGAATGACTTCATCGGAAAGAGTTTGCAATTTACTCTCTTCGTCGAGAGGAATCTCTTTTTCTTTCTTTATTGTTCCTTGAATCAATGAGATTGCGGGATTTTCAAAATTAGACACATTTTTTACTGACGAATTGGTAACATTTCGCGAATACAACCATACCGTACCGACAACAAAGACGGCAAGGATGGTATGATTTCTGAAAGGAAATTTTTGTTTATTATTCATAAATGGATTTGTATTTTTTAATTTTACTTTTTATAGCTTCTGCCTCTTCAGCATTACTGCATTGACTGCCACGATGACCGTGGAGAGCGACAT
>CAYIHV010000026.1:1697-8421 GCA_964363315.1 uncultured Candidatus Saccharibacteria bacterium | reverse complement strand
TAGTTGTATAGCTTTAAATCTCATATTTGCCTCCCTCGCATGTTGCTATTCCTCCCGCAAGCGCGGCATTTTCGTAATTCGCGATATCTGTCGCTGTGATGGGGAAAGGTTGCGCGATTTGAGCAGTAAGCGTTCTACAGGTTGAGGTTGATGATCCCGAGATTGTATTGCAATATGCATATCCCGATATCGTGGAGTTTGAGATTCCACCCGCATACATAGAGCTTCCTCCTTGATTTTGAATTCCGCTGATCGTTCCGTTGAGTCCCGTACTTCCTCCCGCAATAACCGTCCCGCTGATGAGATTGTTTGAACCCACCACTGGGCCTGAAGAGAAAAGACTTCCGGTGATGGTAGAGCTGTTTTGCATAAGCACTCCGCCATCACCCGCATGCACACCGTAGCTGAACGATTCTCCGCTTGATGTCGTGAGAGACGATTTTACGCGACGGGTATTTCTAAAAATATTGCCAATAGAACTTACGATTTTCTCAACTCCGCTGACATTTGTGATGGTTGTGGTCGCGGTGTTTCCATTGAGCGTCAACACTTCTTCGTCTCCGATTTGTTTGCCGTATTTAATGCGATACAGAGCGTCTTCGTGCCCAGCTTCTCCGAGGTAGTAGGCGCCTTTTGATTTTTCAAAATTACGCGAAGTGATATATTCGCGCACAACAGGTGATGACAATCCAACAACAAAAGTGGTTGAGATAATCACAAGAAACATAACTGCCATAATAATCGCCGCGCCCCTCCTTTGCGTTGGATGATTCATCATAGTCTTTATATTACCTTGAATCACGAAACTCGTCGAGTAAAGAGCATTGTCGCTCAATATATATTAATGCGCGGAACCACGGAGCACAATTGTGTTGTAAAAATTTGAGTCTTTTTGAATTGCTCCATAAACATCACGGAGAGTGAGCTCAATCTTTATAGCTTTTGAATTAATTGTCGCTATTTGGCGAAAGACAAGATTGGTAACGGTTGCATTTTTTGTCATAAGGGAACCTTTATCTCCACCCCCCTCTTTTATCCTTATCTGGCCGCCACTTATATAGAATTCAATCGTCGTATTTGAACCGACTGAATCTTTTGTCTTGAGGGTGAGGCGTCCAGGATTTGCGCCGAGTGTGCTTTCTGTGGCATCTATGTCGTATGAGTTTCTGATTTCACGGCTCATCCGCTCGAGAGCTACGGTCGCGGATTGATTGATATTGTTGGTAAGACGAAGCGTGTAAAAAGACCTCATCATAATCATGGTCGCTTCGGTGGCGAGGACTGATAGTATCGCCACAAACGCAATATAGATAACCGTCTCAACAAGGGTGAAGCCGCGAGTACGCGGACATGTGACTTTTTCGCCTTGTGTTTTGTTAAATGTTAATTGTTTCATGTCAATTGTCCCAAATTCAGTTATTAAATATATCCATTATATAGGTTGCGATGGAGCGCGTTGTCGTCGCGCCGTGCGCGTTCCACGCAACACTCACGGTAATGAGTCTGGTATCAGGGTCATTGACCCCTGTCGCAATATCATCATTAACATCCCTCGTAACATTAGTAACGGTAAATGAGCGTTCAAAGAGCCCATCAATAAAAACATTTGCTGTCGTCGTTGCCCAACTTGTGCCATTCCAGACGAGATGATGCGGAGTTGATGTTCCAAGCGCGGATATATTATTTGCGTATCCTGCGTCACGAAGGAGCTTTACCGCCTCGACCCCCTCTTCAAGAAGGTAATCCCCTTTAATTGATATTTGAGTGGCGCTATTTGTTTTAAGCGTGACTTCAAAAAAAGACGAGATTCCCAAAAGGGATACGGAGAGGATTGCTGACCCAATAATCATCTCAATCATTCCAAACCCACGGCGGGTAGAGGATGGAATATGGAATATGGAATATGGAATGGAATACACAAAACTCATTTTTTCTTTTTGTTCTAATTTTTTTGTTCTATATTCCATATTCTGTTTTTTTAAAATATCGTCGCTATTCCAGACGGGAGGACAATGATGGTGGTGCTGGCGGAAGAATTTGCCACAACTTTCAGTGTTGTGGTGGAATTTTGATTGGTTGAACCGGTGATCTTCTGAAAGACGGTTTCCGCTCCGCCGCCATTTATGGTAATGGGAGCGAGCGTAAGCGCCGTATTAAAAAGATGTTCTTCGTTGGTTCCCGCCCCCGCAGTGTAGGTAGTACCTTCAAAGAGCACAATTTTCCCCGCTTCAAAATGGATTCCGTGTTGCTGGTCATCTTTTGATGACATTGAGGATAATCGCGCCTTGTTGATGAGGGTTAATATTTCCTGTGTTTCGGTGTTGAGGATACTCTTTTGTCTAAAGTTTGTCAGAGATGGGAGAATTATTGAAAGGAGGACACCGAGAATACTGATTACGATAATGATTTCCAGAAGAGTGAATCCGCGGGTACGCGGACAACTGACAACTGACAACTGACAACGGGCTGAACTCACGGGAGAAATCTTACCCAGAGATTTCTTGTTTCTAATTTTTTTACTAAGTGTTTGCATTTTGGTTTTGCGTCAGTTGTCAGTGGTTAGTTGTTCTTTTGTTGTTCCCTATATATTCGTCATTACGCTGTACATTGGAGTAATCATTGATACCGCAAAAAATCCAACCGACACACCGATAACAATCATAAGCACCGGCTCAATGATTGTTGACATATTTTTTGTTGCCGAGTCCACTTCATCTTCAAAAAATACAGCAACATTGAGAAGCATTTCGGAAAGTTTCCCCGTCTCTTCACCCACCTCAATCATTTCACCGACAAGGAGAGGATAAATCTTTTCATTCTCCACAAAGACCGTTGAGAGAGGAGTACCTTTCTGCACTCGGGAAGAAGCATCTTCAAGTACTTCTTTGTAAAATGAATTTTGGAGGACATCTCTGGTAATGGCGATTGCCTCAATCATATCAACTCCCGATGAAAGGAGCGATGAGAGCGTGCGCGTGGTGCGCGCGGCGTTCCCTTGTCTGACGAGAGAGTTAATCACGGGGATATAAAAGAGCGCGTGTTCAAAGGCGCGTTTCCCCGTCTTTGTGCGGAGGACTCCCACGAATGATATGGCAACAGAGAGCACCACCGCGAGCCCGATCAAGAAATGATTAGAGAGAACATCGCTGATGAAGATAATAACTTTGGTGCTTGTCGGTAGTTCCACATTAAGACTTTTGAAAGTATCGGTAAGAGTTGGCACCACATAGATAAACATAAGGATACCGATGATGATGAGCGCGGAGATGACCACCGATGGGTAGATGAGCGCGCCTTTGATCTTTTTCTTGAGGATGTAACTCTTTTCTATCTGGTCGCCGACAATCAAGAGTGCCCCTGCGAGTCCGCCGGATTCTTCCCCCGCGCGCACCATTGAAACAAAGAGAGGTGAGAAAACATTAGAAAATTTTACCATTCCGGAAGAAAGCGTTTGCCCACGACTAATCTCATCAATAAGCGCCGTGATGGTTTTTTTGAAAGTTTTGTTTGTTGCTTGTCGTTCAAGGATGGAAAGCGCGCGCGAAAGTGAAAGCCCCGCCGTCATCATCGCGCTTAAACTGTGAGCAAAGACAATGAGGTCGTGTTCTTTGACACGATTCATCAATCCTTCCACATATTCAAGGCCTGGGATGACAAGATTCCTTTTTTCTTCTATAGAGATGACGGTCTTTCCTGTCGCGCGCAAATCTGCCGTAGCAACAAAGCGATCGGGCGCTTCAATAGTGCCCTCGCTTTCTTCTCCGGACTGTTCTTTTGTTTTATATTTGAATGTGGGCATGAAATACTTAATAATACCTCTGCATTATATCTTAATCCGACCCATTAATCCTATTATCATTACTAATAATGGACAATATTCCCATGCGGGGCTCCTCCTCCCATACTTGAAATTGTTGGGTTTCCAGCGCTATCCCAACTTATCCTAGCAGTTAAATGATAATTATCCCAAGAATGGTACGCGCAACCCTCATCTGTCGCAGTATTATATTTAGCGCGAGTCTGGAAACCGCAACTTCTTCCGTAGTCACCGTTTAAGTTAATGGTATGGATGACATCACAGCTTTGATTAGTGTAAGTGCCCATGAGCGCGCCACTGTTACATTGGCGTGTTTCTGAGAGACATGATACTGCCGCCGCCTCTTCCCACGCGGTTACGGAGGCGCCTTCCTCAATAAATGAAGATGAATCCCATGGAGTGGCGCAACTGGCGGCGCACCTTGTTGTCCAATAAGAACCAGAAAGTGTCCCGTCTGTACAGGTTCGAGTCTCGGAAACACAAACAGTGCCCGCCCCACCTCTACTTTGATATGCGGTAACAGACCCTCCGCTTTTAATTGTCGTTCCATCCAGTGAACAGTCTCTTGCTTCGGCGGGTTTGCAACTTCCATTTGTATACGACCCGGAAAGTTTACCATTGAGACAATTCCGTTTCTCCGAAACGCAGGTTCCCCCGTATGTGACCGATGAGGTTAGATAGGCATCAACAGACGATCCGCTTGGTATTTCGTTCCCTCCGGGAGCAATACAACCCGAAGCTTCACTTACGAGAATAGTTACATTTTTTGTCGTTGTAACAATAGAGGTGCTCGTGCCGTTGGTACAGGTTATTGTAAAAGTTTGGTCTGAAGTGAGCGGTCGGGTAGCTTTTAATCCCCCCGATAAACTTTTGAAAGGAAGTTCACCGGTCCATTCAGGGTAATTACCGCTATTGCTGGTTTGACAAGATCCTGCGTCAGAGATAATCCATGCAAGCGTTGCTTTTCCTCCATAGGGGACCGTGGTAGGGACAGCGCTGAGACTAATAGAGGGGGCAGTTGCTGTAGAAGATACATTTATCGTTACTTTCTTTGAAGCAGAACCATCCGCCCCGGTGCATTTTATGGTGTAGGTTTGGCTTTCCGTGAGCGGAGGGGTGATTTGTGTCCCTCTCGTAGGTCGTATTCCACTCCATCCCCACGATGCGCCGTCTCCCGATGCAGAACAGTTATTTGCATTTGTTGACGACCATGAAAGGGTCGCAGTTTTACCAATATCAATAGAAGCAGGTTTTGCCGTAAAGGAAATCGTAACTTCTTTTTTAATGACAGTCTTTACGGGAGGTGGAGGTTGAATCACGGAAACAACGACACTTTTTGTAGACATTCCTCCATTGTTGCTCATGCAAACAATAGAGTATGTCTGATCTGAAGAAAGAGGGTCAGTGGTTATTTTTCCCTTTGGCGCTCCACCGGGCCATCTCCGTCCCCATGGAGTCCCTTCATCTCCCGGCGCGCAGAATATTGCGTCTGATGACCATGATAGAGTTACTGTTTTTCCCGCATTGATAGTTTCTGGAGTGGCGGCAAAGGTTTCAATGGTAGGAGGATTTGCTATTCCGCCACAGTCTCGCGGACAGACATTTTGGTAAAGTTCTTCGTTTCCCCCGCAGACATCATCGCCGCAAATGTCCTCTATTTGAGGGATTTTTTCCGGCTCAGTAAATTGGAAAGGGGCAAATACGGTAGAAGATGCGCAATTCGCTCCCGCGCATGTATTTTGCGCAGATTTGAAAATGTATACTCCTCCCGTGATCGCGCCACCGAGGATAGTAATTCCAATTAAAAACAAGATAGTGGGAGGAAGAGCGAATACTTTATCTTTGACAGCTTGCATCAATATAAGTATACAATGGAAAATAAAAAATTAAAACGAGAAATGAAAAAATGATACGAATACAAAATCGCAATTCACTTTTTTAGCTTTCCGTTTTTAGCTTTATTTTTTCATTTCTCGTTTTAATTTTTTATTTTCCCTACTCCGATACCACCCTGAACACCTCTTCTATTGTTGTAAGTCCCTTCACTGCCTTTAATAGTCCATCTTCAAGCATTGTTATCATTCCCTCTTTTTTTGCTTGCGCTTCTATTTCACTCGCTATCGCTCCTTTGAGGGCAAGGTCGCGCACGAGAGAGGACATCCTTAAGACTTCATGAATACCCACGCGTCCCTTGTACCCATCTTCTGATTCTTCGGAACTCTGTGGTCTATAAAACGGTATTGTCTCCCATACTGCGTCAGGAGCGACGATATTTTCTTCTTTGAGCGCTTTCATCACGCGGTCAAGGTCAACGGTTTTCTTGAGCGTATCAATCTCCGCTTTTGAGAGGAAGTATTTCTCCTTTATATTGCAAAGGCGTCGCACGAGCCGTTGAGCGATAATAACATTGATGGTTGAGACAATGAGAAATGGTTCTATTCCCATATCAATAAGACGAGGCATCGCTCCGGCGGCAGAGTTGGTGTGAAGAGTTGATAAAACGAGATGCCCCGTGAGCGCGGCATTAATGGAGAGAGAAGCGGTTTCGGTATCACGGATTTCCCCAACCATAATGATATCCGGGTCTTGGCGCACAAGTGAGCGGAGGCCATTTGCAAAAGTGAGCCCGATTTCCGGCTTTACCTGTGTTTGGTTGACACGGGGCATCTGGTATTCAATAGGGTCTTCAATGGTGGAGATATTTACATCGGGCTGATTCAAGATATCTAAAATAGTATAGAGCGTTGTTGATTTGCCAGAGCCGGTCGGTCCAGTTGTAAGAATCATTCCAACATGTTGTTTTGTCGCCTCATGTATATGTTCAAGTCCTGCGCCGTGGAAACCCAATCCTTCAAGAGTATATCCTGATACGGATTCTCTCAAAAGCCGCATCACGGTTGTTTCGCC
>CAYIHV010000026.1:0-1687 GCA_964363315.1 uncultured Candidatus Saccharibacteria bacterium | reverse complement strand
ATACGCGAAAAGCGACTTTTTCTCCCGCAGATTCAGTCTTGAAACGCCCATCTTGAGGGAGACGCTTTTCGTCGAGTTTAAGATTGGCGAGGACTTTAATGCGCGCCACGATACCGGGGGCGGCAGTTTTTGGCAGGACCATGGCATCGTGGAGTATTCCATCAATACGGTAGCGAATGATGACCTGTGTATCCATTGGTTCAATATGGATATCCGACGCGCCTTGTATGATTGCGTGATTGAGGAGGGTATCTACAATCCTTACCACGGGCAGATCTTCGGCGAGCTTTTTAAGAGTTTCTTCGTCGGGACCCTCCCCTTCTTCAGAGATGGTGGTGAGTGTATTTGCTTCCTTTTCAATAATATCGCCAAACTCGGCCTTGAGCGACTTTTGGTATTGAAGGAGAATATCTTTAATAGACTCTTTGTCAGTAAGTCGCGGAAGAATTTTTAGCCCCACTTTCTTTTTGATAAATTCAATTGCCGCAAGGTCTTCCGTGTCAATCATCGCTACCTCAAGCGCCACAGGTGTCTTTTTGAATGCGACGATATTGTGTTTCCGCGCAATGGGCTCGGGGATGAGAGAAAGAACCTCAAATGTTATTTTTTGTCCTTTGAGATTTACAAAAGGGATACCGAGAAGATATGCCTCTGCGCGCGCCAGTTCATCCTCAGAGATTTTTCCTTCAGAGACGAGAATATCCCCCAGATATTTTTTCTTCTCTTCGGCCTTCTTTACCGCGGCGTCCATTTCTCCGCGAGGAATAAGTCCTGAGTCAATGATGAAATCTTTGAGTTGATTGCTGTTGGTTATCATGAGAGGATTGTATAAGAAATAATGAGCGCTCCTTTTCCTTTTCAGTATATCAAATTATAAGACAATAGGTCTAATTGAGAAGACGCCACCTCTGATAAATCCTCTTGTTAAATGAAAGCAAAACTGATAATCTACTCAAAGTAAAAAAGAATTTTGGGCTCGTAGTAATAGTTATACTGTTGGGTATTGCTGGGTATTGCTGGGTATTTTGTATTTGTTAAAAAGTCGGGACCAATAGTTTCGACCCCGACCCCAACTCTAACAGTACCGACCACTCCAACTAAAGTAAGCAAACTACCGACAAAAACTGATGGATTAAAGGTGAAATCAGTAAAAACGATTGTGGCTAGCACGGCAGGAACAACTGGGAAACATCCAAAATTTTCTAATGACGGGAAGAAAATTATTTATCGTGAAATGGATGGGAAGATCAGTGGAAAGAATGCTGGCTTATGGATTGTAAATTCTGATGGAACTGGGTTAAAGAAATTAACAAACGAAATACCAAGTGGTGGAGGTATGCAAGACTTCGGATTGTCTCCGGACGGTAATATGTTTGCATATTATAAAACCAAAGATAATGGAGAGATACTACTAGAGTCGGATATCTATGTTATGAATGTTGACGGTACTGGAAAAAAGAAGTTAACAGAATCAGGTAATAAAATGGCTATGGAACCTAGTTGGTCGCCTGATGGGAGCAAAATCACATTCTTTTATTATGGAACGGGGGAAATTGGAATAACCGAAATAGAGAAATCTATTTAGGCCACCAAAGAAAAACTTGAACCCCATTAGGAATCTATCTTACTAATCTTTCCTACTTAGCTTAACGAAAAACACACTACTTTTGCGCCACGCTCGTCTTTC
>CAYIHV010000025.1:2942-8848 GCA_964363315.1 uncultured Candidatus Saccharibacteria bacterium | reverse complement strand
GCCACTTCCCGTGAGGAGTCCTATTTCAACAGGAAGCCCGCCCGCCTGTGCAGACAGACGAAAATATTCAATGAAACTCTTAAAGTGTTGTTCGGCGAGTATTTCTGTCGGCGCCATATAGGCAACCTGAAGCGCGCCAAATTTATTGTCGCGCGGGGCGGTAGTGACCACGGTGTGTGCGACGGTTGCGGCGACAAAAGTTTTTCCCGAGCCCACATCTCCTTCAAGGAGGCGCGCCATCGGTATCCCTTTTTTGAGATCGGTGAGAATATCCGCAAGGGCGCGTTCCTGCCCCTTTGTGGGGGTAAAGGGGAATCGCGCAATAAATTGTGTAAGTGCCTCTTTGTCGGGGACAATAGTAAAAGCATCGTATTTTTTGAATTCTGCGCGGTCTTTTTGTCGCGCAAGTTGAATCATAAAAACTTCTTCAAAAGCAAATCGTTTTCGCGCCGCTTTTGCATCGCCCTCTTTTTGCGGCGTATGTATCCACACGAGCGCTGTTTTAAGAGAGGGGAGACTGTAGCGTTTCAAAATTTCTTCGGGGATGGGGTCGTGGATATGACTCCGCGCTCCTTGCGCAAAAACTTTTTGAATATGGTGATAGAGAAAACGGGAAGTGATGTGTTTTGTCTCCGGATAAACAGGATAAAAAAAAGCATCGGCATTCGCGCCGAACAAAGAATGTCCCGCGTCTATTGGGAGTTCTTTCGTCTTTTCTATTTCAGGATTGGCGAGATAAAGTGAGCCTTTTCGTTCCTCTATCTTTCCCGAGAGTTTTACCATCGTGTCGGGGGTGAGCATCTTTGCGATGTACGGCTGATGAAACCATATTGCTTTTATTTTTCCCGTACCATCTTCTATCGTGGCTTCGGTCATCGGTATTTTTGAGCGAAACCCTTTTGCAGTTATCGCTTTTACCACGCGACCATAAATTACCGATGATTCACCCGCGACCAAATCGCGAATGAGACGCACTTCGGAAATGGTGCTGTACCGCGTAGGGAAATAATAGAGGAGGTCTTGCGCGTTAATGATACCTATTTTCGCAAGAGCCGTTTTTTGTATTGGGGTAAGACGAAATATTTCAGATAGAGGAGTTTTGGGGAGGACAACTCTCGTATTTTTCATCTTCTAATTCTATCATAATGTGGTATCATTCTATGTATGAAACATATTCTCGTGGTAGAAGATGAAGAGGCGATTTCGCGCGCATTGGTTGATTGGCTGTCACTATCTCCGGAAGGATACAAAGTTGAATTGGCAGAAAATGGAAGCGAGGCGCTCAAAAAGGTTTCCGCGCAGAAATTTGATCTTATATTACTCGACCTTGTTCTCCCGGATATTGACGGTTTTGGCGTACTCGCCGCGCTCAAAGAGCGAAAAGATGATACGAAAGTGATTGTTCTAACCAACCTTGACCAGCAGGAAGACATACAGAGGGTAAGCGATCTCGGTGTCCCTCATTTCAATTTCTTTATTAAAAACGAGACAAAACTCTCTATGCTTTCTAAAAAGATAGAAGAATTGTTTACTGGTAAGTAAATTGTTTTGAGTTTCTTGCAAAATAAGGTAGGGTAGGAGAATGGCGCAGAAAGGAGAGACGATCATACGGTTTGAAAATGTTTCGTTTGAATACGGGCACAATAAACCCATTTTGGATGAGGTCTCTTTTCCTATTCGTTCTGGTTCAAAGTTTACTCTTATGGGGCAGAATGGTGCTGGGAAATCGACTATTTTTGGTTTGATCACCGGCGCGCTAAGACCTGAAAGCGGGGCCGTTCATATTGTTCGTGGCGTTTCCATTGCTGTTTCGCGACAGATTATTCCGCGTAAGGAGCTCGAGCTTACCGTGCGGGAGTTTTTTGAGAAATGTTTCTTTGAGAAAGTTTATGATATTGATCCAAAGATTAGAGCGGCCCTTGAGGTCGTCAATTTGAATGCTCCGCATAGCCGTTGCGTAAAATCGTTTTCCGGCGGACAGCAGGCGCGCCTCCTCCTTGCTTCAGCACTCATCCAAGATCCCGATGTTCTCCTCCTTGATGAACCGACCAACAATCTCGATAAAGCGGGTATCGCGCATCTCACGGACTTTCTCAAAGAATATAAAAAGACCTGTATCGTCATTTCTCACGATGCGGATTTTTTGAACTCGTTTACCGATGGCGTCCTCTATTTGAATATCTACACGCGTAAGGTTGAGCAATATGTTGGCAACTATTTTGATGTGGTCAAGCAGATCACCGCGCAGATAGAGGCAGAGAATAGGAAGAATGCTCAGCTTGCAAAAGAGATCATTTCAAATAAGGAAAAAGCAAACTTCTTTGCGATGAAGGGAGGGCAGATGCGTATGGTGGCGAAACGAATGCGCGAAAAAGCAGAAGAAATGGAGGAATCAAAGGTGGATATTCGTAAAGAAGATAAGACAATTCGCCCATTTATAATCCCAGCGCAATCAGAACTCGTGGGCGAGATTTTGAGCATCTCGTCATTTAAGATGATTAAAGATCATAAACCTGTTATAAGGAAAACAAAAATTTCACTCAAGAAAAAACAGCATCTGCTCCTTGCGGGGCCGAATGGTATTGGCAAGTCAACGCTCCTTGAAGCTATTGCGTGCAGAGAGGACAAAGGGTCAAAAGTTGCTCCCGGTGTGCGCGTGGGTTATTATCGTCAGGATTTTTCCACACTCAATTTTGATGATACGGTCTATCAATCTCTCTCTCGTGTTGCGCAGTCCATAGACGGCAGACTCGATGAGGAGCGAATGCGCGCTGTTGCGGCAAGTTTCCTTATTACGAGTGATATTATTCACACGAAAATCGGTAGCTTATCCGAAGGGCAGAAAGGGCTGGTGGCATTTGCTCGGCTTGTTCTCGAGCGCCCCGGACTCCTTATTCTTGATGAGCCAACCAACCATATCAACTTTCGTCACCTTCCCGTGATTGCCAAAGCGCTCGACCAATACGAAGGCGCGATGATCCTCGTATCTCATGTCCCCGAATTTGTGAAGCAAATTAGGATTGATGAAGTGTTGGATTTGGATAAATAATCCTCCTGGGCTATTAAATATTCCCCCAATCTATTGTTCCTTTACCATTTTGCGCGAGATATTCGTTCGTTTTTGAAAAGTGTTTATTGCCGAAAAATTTAATTGCTGAAAAAGGAGAAGGATGCGCGGATTTGAGAATGAGGTGCTTCTCTGCGTCAATCAAACCTTCTTTCTTCTCTGCGAACTTTCCCCAGAGAATGAAGACGAGATGTTCCCGTTCGTCGGAAAGTTTTTTAATAGAAGCATTAGTAAAGTTTTCCCATCCCATATCGTGATGTGAAGCTGGCTCGCCCGCGCGCACCGTAAGAAGAGCGTTCAAAAGAAACACTCCTTGCTTCGCCCATCCTTCCAAGTTTCCTTTTCTTTGAGGTATATCAATCCCCAAATCATTTTTTATTTCTTTAAAGATATTTTTGAGCGATGGTGGGGGAGTGACGCCATCGGGTACAGAAAAACATAATCCGTGTGCTTGCCCTGCATTATGATAAGGGTCTTGTCCAAGGATGACGACCTTTACTTGGGGGAATGGCGTCAAATTAAAAGCGTTGAAAATTTCTTTACTTGGTGGATATAAAACGACACCCGCTTTTTTCTCATTAAGCATTTTTCTTTTGATATTCTTAAAATACGGCGCGTTAAATTCTTCCCCAAGCGCCTCGCGCCAACTTTCTTCTATGAGAGGATTGATAGTGGCTGAGTCATTCATAAAAACATAGTAGCAAAAGGGCTGGCATAAGCAATGGAAATTTTTGTTGACAGAAAATAGGAAATAGTATATAGTGTTAAATACGACTTCATCTCACGAGTTTTTGTTCCATAAGTTTGTCTCAGAAACATTCTTCTTCGCGTTCAAGGGCTCTTAGAGCATATCAACCATCTTCATTCCGGCCTAAAATTCCCTGATTTTAGCTACGACTTGCTAGAAATTCCTCAGAATATATCGATATTCTTCAAAATTTCTAACTTCGTCTCGCTCAAAATCAGAAAATTTTATCTCGAAAGCAAGATGGTGGATAGGCTCTTACGAGAATTAAGGTTTCCCCTATTAGTGAAACCGTGAAGAATTAAGGTAAGCCCCCAAATGGCTTTTTAGAACAATTTATGGAACAAAAAAGAACATTTAGCAGAAATTCTAGCGCTCACAAAACAAGAAGCTATTCATCTTCCCGTACCGCAGGAGGAAGTTTTCATCGTGGTGAAAGAGGAGGAACATCAAGCAGACCCTCTTCTCACCGCGCCTCTTTTGGAGGAGCGCCTCGTTTTCATTCATCAAGAAACATTAGCGGAGGTCGTGGTAGACCTGTTCATCGCGCCTCTGGCGCGGGCAGACGCAAGGGCGCGCACATTGACATTTCAAGATTTATTAATAAAACAGTTATTACCGAGGAGGCGGTAGTTTTCACTCCCGAGTACTTGTTCAAGGATTTTCTCATTCAGGAAAACTTAAAGCAAAATATTTTAGCAAAAGGATACAAGGAGCCGACACCGATTCAAGATAGGGTTATTCCGCACATTCTCCACGGCAAAGATATCGTTGGTATTGCAAATACTGGTACCGGCAAGACGGCGGCATTTCTTATTCCGCTTATCAATAAAGTGCTCCTTAATCCAAAAGAGAAAGTAATTATTGTTGCGCCGACGCGCGAGCTTGCTCAGCAGATTGACGAAGAGCTTAAGGGTTTTACTAAGGGTTTTAAGATTTTCTCCGTGTGTGTTGTCGGGGGAGCTCCTATCGGCCGTCAGATTTCAAATCTTCGCTACCAGCACAATTTTGTCATTGGTACACCGGGTCGCATCAAGGATTTAATTGAACGCAAGAATCTTAACCTCTCTGGATTCAGATCAGTCGTCTTGGACGAAGCGGATCGTATGCTTGATATGGGATTTATTAATGATATGAAATTATTGATGAGCTTTATGCCCAAAGACCGTCACACGCTCTTCTTTTCAGCAACACTCTCTTCTGAAATCGCGGCACTCATCAAAAATTTTCTCAAGGAACCCATAATGATTTCGGTCAAAACACAAGACACCGCAAAAAATGTAGAGCAAGATGTGGTGCGCATTAAACCGGGTGAAGACAAGATTGAAGTTCTTCATAATCTCCTCATTCAACCAGAGTTCAGAAAGGTATTGGTCTTTGGTCGGACCAAGCATGGGGTGGAAAAACTTGCGGTTGCTCTCTTGAAGCGCGGGTTCAAAGCGCAGTCTATTCATGGAGATAAAAATCAAGGACAACGCCAGCGCGCCCTCGATATTTTCAAGAGAGGGATGGCGCAGATTCTCGTTGCAACCGATGTTGCCGCGAGAGGCCTTGATATTACGGGAATTTCTCATGTTATTAACTTTGATATTCCAGAGTCGTATGACGACTATGTTCACCGCATTGGTCGCACGGGTCGCGCGGGAGCAAAAGGGAAAGCGCTGACTTTTGTTGGGTAGAGGCCGCTCGGGTTGTTCCTGTCTGGGGTACGGATATTTTCTTGCTAGAAAATTCCTCGAGCTCGCGCCGTCGCGCTCGCTAGTCCCCAGACAGGAACAACCCTCGCTTCGAGGTAAATACGAAAACAACCCAAAACCAACTAAAAAGCAATTTAACTCGCTTGAGCAGGATTAGCGTATTAAAAAGTGGCATAGTAAAGTTATGAAAAATACTAAAAAATTAAGTCGTGGTTTGAGTTGTGTTGCTGGTGAATATCTTGTTGCGGGTCAGCTTTCTAATCTTGGCTATCTGGCTACAATTACTCTCAGAAACTCGAAAGGGATTGATATTTTATGTTCAAATGAAGGAGGAAATAGAATTGTTAGTATTCAAGTAAAAACCAATCAGTGCTCTGAAAGAGGTTGGGTTCTAGAT
>CAYIHV010000025.1:0-2932 GCA_964363315.1 uncultured Candidatus Saccharibacteria bacterium | reverse complement strand
ACACAGGAAATTTAAAAAGAGATAATCATTTGAAAGGTGAAGAAATGTTTAACGATAATTTCTTTTATGTTTTTGTAAATTTGAATACAAATACTGGCAATACACCTGATTTTTTTGTTGTACCAAGTAAGATTGTTGCGGACAATTTAAGACTTAGTCATAAACAGTGGATTGATACCCCTAACAGAAACGGTGGTAAGCATACTGATACACGAATGAGGAAATTTAGAGATTCTGACGGGAAGTATTTAAATAATTGGAGTACATTGGGGTTATAATGGGTAACGGATAATGGGGACATGCACAATTATTTAGGAAATTGCGTGTCGTAATGTTACGCACCTGAGAAGACTAAGCGCTTGACACTGTGCGCACAGTGTATATACTAAATGCATTATGAATCCCGTTAGAGGTCCCCGCCCACTTTCGCCAGAACACGCAAAACTCGAGCTCAAGTGATGGCGGGTTGGGCACAGTTATGTTCTTGGCTCTACGGTTTCATAAAGCAATATGTCGAAGTTTTTACTAATCATAAAATAACTACGGAAGTGCTCCGCACTTCCTACCTCTAACGGGATGAATACGACAGTCAATGTGCGGCTTGATAGAAAGATAAAGGCAGAGGCGAGCAAGACCCTTTCAGGGCTCGGCTTGGACATGTCCACGGCTGTCAAGATGTTTCTTTATCAAGTTGTGGTTGATCAGGGCATTCCCTTTATTCCCTCAAAAAATCCGACGGCGATACGAGCGCGCTGGGATGCTCAAGTAGCGGAGGCGCTCAAGAGACCAGGATACAAAACTGCAAAAGAAGCACTCAGTGGATTATAAGAGCCATATGTATTTGATATATCGTTCAAAATCTTTTGAGAATTCCTTTTCAAAATTAAAAAGATCGGGCGCAAGTAAAAAAATTCTCGATGGTATTGCCCTAGTCATTGATATGCTTGCCCTCGGAGAATCGCTCGATGTAAAATATCGTGACCATAAACTACAAGGAGATTATGTAGGATATCGGGAGTGCCACATACGGGCGGACTTGTTGCTTGTTTATCAGGTAAAAGAGAAATCACTCGTTCTTGCGCTCATGGATATTGGGTCTCACTCATATTTGTTTGAATAAACCGCATCGGCCGTACTGGTCGTGCGGGAGCAAAGGGCAAAGCGCTCACTTTTGTCGGATAAAATAAAAAGATTTGTCGCTAAATGAGAAAAACCGTGTGAAGCGAAGCTTCACACGGTTTTTCTCATTTCCTTTTATCTGTAAAAAGATGCTAAATCTATAGAAATAATGTACAATAAGAAAAAATGGGAAAGCAATGGCACTCGCTATCTATCGAGCAGGTTTTTGAACAAATCGATTCTCAAGAAGGGGGATTATCAGAAGACTCTGTGCGGATGCGCATAAAAGAATATGGGCTTAATATTCTTCCTGAAGGGAAAGTGGATGGTCTGTTTATTATTTTCTTTCGGCAATTTCAAAGTCCATTGATTTATATTCTCTTTACCGCGGCAGGGATTGTTTTTGTGATGGGAGATGTTATTGATTCTTTAATTATTTTTGCAGTGCTTCTCTTTAATGCAATCATAGGGACAATCCAAGAAGGCAAAGCACAAAACGCGCTCTTTGCTTTAAAAAAGTTTACTGAAACTTCGGCGACTGTGTTACGAGACGGCAAGGAGCTCATCATTCCAGATACCGAAGTAATGCCCGGGGATATTATTTTGTTGCAAGAAGGAGAAAAAGTACCAGCTGATGCACGGGTTATTTTCGCCAACACCCTAAGGGTAGACGAAGCGAGTCTCACTGGAGAGTCAGAGCCCGCAACTAAAATCGATACAGTAATGCCAGCCAATAATCTGCCCGTGGCAGATCAGAAAAATATGGTATTTAAGGGTACACACATTTTAAGTGGAAACGGCACTGCGGTTGTTGTGGCTACTGGGCTCGCAACAGAAATCGGAAAAATTGCGCAAAAAATCTCCTCGATTGATACCGAGATCCCTCTAAAGACCAACATTCGCTATCTTTCACGCGTTATTATCGTTACGGTAGCCATCATTAGCACCTCGTTAATTGTTCTCGGGGTTTTTTATGGTAAATCTCTCAAAGAAATGTTTACCACTGCGGTAGCGCTTTCGGTCTCTATTATCCCCGAAGGGCTTCCGATTGTAATAACTTTAGTTTTGGCAACCGGTGTTCGGAGAATGTCAAAACGCAACGTGCTAGTAAAGCGATTACAAGCGGTGGAGGCATTTGGGCAGACGAAAATCATTGCCGTAGACAAAACGGGAACACTTACCAGAAATGAGATGGTTATTCAGCGCGTGTATGTAGATGGAAAAATCTTTGAAATTACCGGCAGTGGGTATGAACCAAAAGGCGAAGCAATTTTTGAGGGTAAAGTTATTGATCCGTTAAACCACCCCGAATTACTTTTTAGCGGAAGAATCGCAGCATTCTGCGCTAACGCTCGACTCTCATTTTTAGAAGAAACCAAGACATGGAAGATCTCCGGCGATCCGACAGAGGCAGCGATGTTGGCGTTCTCTGAAAAGATTGGATTCCGCCACGACACACTAGGCCAGGAAACGCCTAAAATTTTTGAATTACCATTTGACTATAAAAAAAAGTATCATGCCACAATTCGAATAGTGAACGGCAAAAACTTCCTTATTATCGTTGGCGCGCCAGAGAAAGTGCTTGAACTTTGTAAAAATATCTGGCACAAAGACGGAACCGAAACTCTTAATGAAGAAAAGGGAAGGGAACTCGAGGTAGTATTTCATAAGCTTGCGCAAGATGGGTTTAGGGTAGTTGCCTATGCCATTAATCCAGATACCGGGCAGAGCATTGACGGAAATGTATTGCCACCGCTTACTTTTGTTGGTTTTTTTGGCATGAATGACGCGCTTCGTCCAGAAGTTAAAGAAG
>CAYIHV010000024.1:0-9033 GCA_964363315.1 uncultured Candidatus Saccharibacteria bacterium | reverse complement strand
ATGTAACGAACATATTTACCGTGGCTTTGCCACGGGGTAAATACCGCTTTTATTTTACATTATTTTTAAAAAAAAGCCAGAGAAATGACGTTGTTTTTTCGTTATATTACCGATTCTTCCACTCATCTTCTTGGCGGACAAGAAGATCCGAAGCGTCTTCCGGGTGCGCCATAATCTCTTCCACAGCACGCTCCATACGCATGGACTGCGAACCTTTTACAAGAACAACATCGCCTTTTTCTATCATTCCCTCAAGGTACTTCCCCGTCGTCTTTGCATCCGTAAACTCAAGAATTTTTTTCTCACTCATTCCACTTTCGAGCGCTCCTTCTACGAGATATTTTGCTCGAAGTCCAACCGCAAAGAGGATGTCTGTTTGTTTCCCCGCGAGCGCGCCAAGTTTTTTATGTTCATCAATCGTAAATTTACCAAGCTCAAGCATATCGCCCAATACGGCAATCTTTTTGCCTTTTGTCTTGATAGTCCCCAACACCTCAAGCGCCGCATTGGCGGCAACAGGAGAAGAATTATAAGTGTCATCAATAATTATCGTATCCTTTATCCCTTGAATGACCCTCATCCGTCCCGGAGGACTTTTGTGCCTCGCGAGAAGCTCTATCATATCAACAATATTTATTTTCAAGTAAATGCCGACCGTGAGCGCGGCGAGCGCGCTGTACACCGCTTGTACACCGAGAACCTCGTGCATAACGATAGGGAATGTATTGTCATGATATTCAAATTTAAATGTTGTACCAACGGGGAATCCATCGTCATATACAATTTGAACATTTGATGCTCGAAACATTGCCTCCTCCGAGAAACCAAAAGTGATGGATCTCGCTTTTGTCTTGCTACGCAAAGCGAGGACTTTCTCATCATCACTGTTCAAGACCAGCACGCCTGTCGGTTTGAGCGCTTTTACAATCTTTATTTTGTCCTCAAAAAGTTCCTCGGCGGACTCAAAAAATTCTATATGAGTAGGAACATCGCTAAAGCGCGTAACGACAGCGATATCGGGAATGACCCACGATGAAATACGCGCGATGTCATTCGGTTTGCGCGCGCCTATCTCAAGCACAAGCCATTTGGGATAATGCTCCCGCGTTACCACAAGAATAAAACCACGGAAAATATTATTAAGCCACGCGATCGGGCTTGACCATGCATTATCACACCCCAGTATCGTGAGAGGAATTCCTATCTCGCTATTGAAACTCTTGATGTTCTTGCGCACAATGAGCATCTGTTCTGCAATGGCAAAGATAGCGTCTTTAGTTGAAGTTTTACCCACACTCCCCGTCACCGCGATTATCTTGGGGTTATATTTTCGCAGAATAAGTTTTGCTTCCAGCTCCAGAATAGTGATAATGATGTGTTGTAAAAATGATTTCATAATTTTTTAGCTGAATTTTGAATAGATTCTATTTTTTCGCTTTTAGTTTCCCGCCTGCCATCGCCTGACTGCCCAAATGTGGGGCAATGTTGCAGTGGCGGGCAGGTCAGTTTTTATTTTTATCTATCTATCTGGCGGTACCTCATAATAATTTATCAGAAATTTAGTAATTTGCATAAAAGGAAGCGAGAGTGTATTGGAGGAATACCGTTCTCCTTGTGGATTTTTAACCGCAAGGAATATGATGAATTTTGGATCATACGAAGGAAAATAACCGACAAATGTATGGAGGAAATTCGTTTCTGAATACTTTCCTTCTTCAACCTGTTGAGCAGTCCCCGTTTTTACCGCAATACTATAGTGCTCCTGTTTCAGGGACCCATTGAGAAGCACATTGTCTACTGAATATGTAAGCATGCGAGAAATTTCTCTAGATGTCTCCTTTTTTATCACGCGTCGTTCACTCCCCGGAACAAAATCTTGAGCGGGATTTAACCCATTTTCAATGCGTTTGACTACATGGGGTGTTACGAGCATCCCCCCATTTGCAAGTACCGAAAGCGCGCGTATTGTCGCAATAGGGGTAAATGCAACTCCTTGTCCAAACGCCGCTGTTGCGTATTCAATATCCCGCGGGCTTTCAAGATTGTCCATTCGCCCCAATCCTTCATTGGGCAAGTCTATGCCCGTTTCCTCGTCAAGTCCATATGCTTTAAGATATTCTCGGAAAACATCTTTTCCTAATCTATTCATCACAAAGATAAACCCTGTATTGAGTGATTGACTTAGGGCTTCTTGCATCGTGACAATACCGCGCCCTTTGTTATCAAAATTTGAGATTCTTTTATTGTTAATGATTACAAATCCTTTGTCGTCATAGGTCGTCGCCGCCGTTACCACGCCGCGGTCAATTCCTGCCGCCATGACGAGGGGTTTTATAATCGACCCCATCTCATACACTCCCTCAACAAGGATGTTTGAGAATACCCGCTGGTCTTTTTCTTTCGAGAAATCATTAGGATTGAAAGAAGGCACGCTTCCCATTGCATATATCTCTCCATTTTTTGGATCCATAATGATTGCGCTCGCCCATGTTGCGTCGTATTTTATTAAAATGTCATCAACGAGTGTCCTTTCAAGCATCCCTTGTACCGTTGGTTCTATCGTCGTCACAATATCTCCCTCGCTCATACGATCGGAGAATAGCGTCTTGCCCGCTTTAAGAAAGAAATTCGAGAGAAACCCCGAAAATGTATCGCTGTATTTGCGCGTCAATATATCATTATAATAACGCTCAAGTCCATATCTCCCTGAGATAATGTGTCCGTCCGAACCGACAAAACCAATAACTTGCGCCGCGGTCTGTCCTCCCGGATAGAACCTTTTTTTGCTCTTTTCTAAAATGACACCCTTTTCATTAAGCGTCTTTATCGCTATAACTTTATCTTCATCAATATGCTTCATTATCTCCTTGTAACGACTATTCTTCTCAGATGATTTATTGATAAAATCCGTGCGATTAAACGATATGACAGATAGAAGATTGTCTGCCAGTCTCTCTGGTTCAATAATCTGTGAGGGATCGATAGCCAATGAATATTCAGCGGTAACCGTTGCCGCGGATATTTTGCGCCCCGTTTTTTCTTTAAAAAAGATTGCGCCCCTATTGAATGAATCACTGAAAGGATTTGTATATTGTTGTTCCGCTTTGTCCCGATACATCTCTCCGAGCACAATCTGTATATATCCTAATTTCGCCACCAGAAGAAGTGAAACAAGGAGGATACCTCCGTTAATTACCCACATGTTGCGGAGTTTCCCCATAATTATTAGTACGCGGATGAGAATTTCTTTGTTGACCCGCCATTTATGAGAGATGCATCAGTACGGAATCTTATAGGAACATCTTTGAATCCAAGTTCTTTCGCGCGCGCAGGCGTTATGGAATTCTTAAGAGAAAGATATTCTTGTTCAAGGTTTCCGGAAGTCGCCGATATTTCGCGAGAAGACACCGATACTCTATTATGCACGACAACTGAATTCATAAGAGAAAAAGCGGAATATAAATAGATGATAACAACAACACCTAAACATCCTAAAAGAGACCAAAATAGTTTTCGTTCAATATTGTTTAGATCAAGTATTTGTGTGGTCATAAAGTGAATATTAAAAATTATTTTTTTCTAAAATGCGTAATTTTGCGCTCCGAGACTTTGGATTGGATTGGATTTCGTCCTCGCTTGGAGTGATTGGTTTTTTGGTAATAAGAGTAGCGTTACCTTTGTCTGCTTGTGTTTTGAAAAATGTTTTTACGATGCGATCCTCAAGACTATGAAATGAGATCACCGCCATCCGTCCCTTTGGCGCGAGTCGCGCGAACCCTTTTGCGAGTCCTTCACGAAGAGCGCCCAATTCGTCATTCACGGTAATGCGAAGTGCTTGAAAGATTTTTGTCGCGAAATGAATTTTTCTATACCGCGCAAAGGCAGGAATTGATTTTCTTATGGTCTCGACAAGCTCCCCTGTTGTCTTTATCGGTTTTACTTTCCGCGCGGCGACAATCCCTTGCGCAATACGCCACGCAAATTTCTCCTCCCCATACCCCTCAAAGATATCTGTAAGCGAGTCTGCCGCCCATTCATTTACAATCTCGCGCGCGGTGAGGGCGCCCTCCTCTGGAGTAGCGCGAAAAGTCATAGAGAGTGGCTCGTCTCGCTTGAAAGAAAATCCCCTTCCCGATTCTTCTATTTGAAGATTTGAAAGCCCGATATCCAGTAGAATTTTGTTTATTTGAGGATACCTCTCTTCATTGAGGACGCGGTCAAGATTTCGAAAATTTTCTTCACGAAATATTTTCTCGCCCGCATATTGCTCGAGCATTACTTTTGCTTTCGCGAGAGCGACACTATCTTCGTCAACCCCTATATAAACACCTTCTTTTCCTATTCGTTCAAGAATCTCTTTACTGTGTCCTCCGAGACCAACCGTTCCCTCAAAAACGATATCGCCATTATGCAAGTCGAGTCCATTGATAGTTTCTTGCAAAAGAACAGGGATGTGCATAATTAGTTTATAAAGTTTATAAAGTTTATAAAGTTTATAAAGTTTATAAAGTAAATACGGGAGCGAACCCACTTTCAACTTTATGAACTTTATACTTTATGAACTAAAGTATGCCCACCTCTCCAAGCTTCTCCGCGAGAGCGTCTGCTTGTCCTTCAATACGATTTCGATAAGCATCCCAGAGTTCTTTATTCCAAAGCTCTACGCGATCGTGAACCCCGATAACCGATACTTGTGTTTCGAGCTTTGCAAAATCTTTCAAAAAATCAGGTACCAAGATACGACCGATCGTATCAATATCGCTCTCCACTGCCCCCGCAAGCATAAAGCGACCAAACCCGCGCGTGTCCGCCTGCCCAATAGGAAGCTCGGCGATTTTCTCAGACATCTTCTGCCATGCTTTTATTGGATATACAAAAAGACAATTATCCAATCCACGCGTAACAACTACCTTTTTACCAAGCTCCTTGCGAAACTTTGAAGGAAGGGCTAAACGCTTTTTTGGATCAAGGGTGTGAATGTATTCTCCGATGAGCATAGCAATTTTGGTGAGTAGAGTGAATTTATCCAGCACTTATTTTGTATCTACAAAATAAGTGCTGGATGGGGATTTTTTATAGTCGCTTACGCTCCTTAAAAATCTCCCACTTCATCCCACTCAAGTTACATTGTATAGCACTTCATCCCACTCTACAAGAAAAGTTATCCACAAGCGAATGCGGGAGTTAAAAAGAGTACTTTTAAACTCCCGTGAGTGTCGTGGATATTATATTTACGCAAACAAAAAAGCCCGCGATTTTTACATCGCTAGGCTTTTCATTCTTTCGTGGAGAGTCTATTGAGGAAATTCCTCAAATATTCCCTCCAGCATTGATTTTCTATCGCTTTTTGCCGCCAATGTTCCAACATTGACAACATTCCCATCTGTAAGAAAATCAACGACCTCCTCAATACCATCAGGATCTAAATTATCCACAACTCCCCCTTAATGCATTAAAGGTTAAGGTCTCTTTATATACCAAATTCCCTACCAAGAATCATAACATCTTTGAGATAAAAGAGCAAGCTGAATTAATCTTTCGTCTTTGGTCTCATCAAAGGAAACATTTGTGTTTCGCGAAGTGGTTTATCGGACAGAAAAGCAAAGAGTCGTTCGCCAAAGCCAAATCCTAATGTAGGTGGCATACCGTGCTCTAACATCTCTATAAAATCCCAATCCGCCATCATTGCTTCTTTGTCACCCGAAGCAAGAAGCTCTTGTTGTATCTCAAAACGCTTTTTTTGGTCTATTGGGTCATTAAGCTCGCTGTACCCTTTGCCAATTTCGCTCCCTGCGAGGATAGGCTGAAACTGTTGTACGGTCTTTCCATCTTGATTTTTCTTTGCAAGCGGAGAAACAAGGACTGGCGGATTTACAATAAATGCCGGTCCCGATATATTTTTACGACAATATTTCCATAGCGTATCAATGAGGCGTTCGCGATTATTTCCTTCATATATAACTTTAAGATCAGTGAGTTTGTTTTTAATTTCTTCATCAGATGCTGACTCAATAGCAATACCAGTCTGTCGTAAAATTTCCTCACTATAATCTATTTTCTGCCATTCATCTGCAAGGTCAAATGTATGTCCGCGTGTGGTAAACGAGGTCGTGTTAAACACCTCACGCGCAATGGTACGGTAAAGCTCTTGAACAATATCCATACCCTCTTCGTAATCTGCATATGCCACATAAAATTCACAATTCGTAAACTCTTGCGTATGGTCAGGAGATGTCCCTTCATTACGATAAACGCGCCCAATTTCAAAAGTCCTCGAGAATCCTCCTGCCATGAGTCGCTTTTGCCAGAGCTCGCCAATAGAAATACGCATAAACATATCAAGATCGTAATCGTTGTGGTGCGTGGTAAATGGCTCCGCTTCCGCCCCCCCCGTTGTCAGCTCAAGCGTCGGCGTTTCAACCTCAAGGAAGCCCCTCTCTGATAGAAACTTCCGTATAACTTGCCAAAATTTTGCTTTGCGTTCAAACATCAAGCGAAAATCGGGGTTAGTAAGGATATCAAGATAGCGAAGACGAAGGCGAAGCTCTTCATCTTGGAGTCCGTGGAATTTATCGGGCAGTGGGAGAAGCGATTTTGAGAGCATTTTCACTTCGCGCACAAAAATACTCTGTTGCCCTGTTTTCGTAGTAAATGTATTTCCCGTCACCTCAATGAAATCTCCTATGTCAACAAAACGCGTATAAAAATCGCGCGTAGACTCCGGTGTCTCAGGTAGTTTGATAACGATCTGCATCTTTGCTGTCCCGTCAAAAAGATCCGCAAAAATGAGCGCCCCTTGTCCTCGTGAAGCGAGAACTCGTCCAGCCACCACGAGTATGGTCGCTCGGGATTGAAAATTTCCAAAATCATCAATTACTTCCTTTAAATAATGGGTCCGCGCGGATGTCGCGGGGTATGCGGGAACTCCCGAATCAGTAAGATCCTTCAATTTTTTTAACCGTTCTGAGCGAATTTCTTCAATTGAAGCCATGTGGTTAGTTGAAAGTTCATAAAGTTGAAAGTAAATGCAAACATAAATGCATTCATCCCCCTTCTTTATATCCTTTATGAACTAAGTTTTATTTTATATTAACAATAGTGCATGTAACCATCCCCATTGGCGCATCACACGAAACAACATCCCCTTTTGTCTTGCCCATAAGAGCGGCGCCCAAGGGCGATTTATTTGAAATCTTATTTTCTTTTATATTTGATTCTTCTGAGCCGACAATCGTATATTCATATTCTTTCTTATCATTCGCTTTATGAATAGTCACCGTGGAGCCGATACGCGCAACACCTCCTTTGTGTTTACTGGTAATCTCCGCTTGTTTAAGCAATGTCTCGAGTTTTGAGATACGCTCCTCTGTCTCCGCTTGATTTTGGCGCGCCTCATGATACTCGGCATTTTCTGAAAGATCTCCGAGTCCTTTTGCAAATTCAAGTTGCTCCGCAATCTCTTTGCGACGAACACTCTTTAAGTAATCCAATTCCTTTTTGAGTTCATCGAATTTTTCCTGACTTAAGTATTCTTTGTCTGTCATGGTGATAATACTATCAATTTTAAGAACGCGAGTCAATGGAGTCGTTTTTAGGGTTCTTTTCCAACAGTAAGATACTCTGGTGTATTTGCGCGCATCCAATCAAAAAGTTGGCGCATTACATACACGCCACCAACAGAATTTTCATACGGACCTCGCTCCATTACAACAGCAAAAGCATATTGCGGTTTCTCGTAAGGGAAAAATCCGACCACCCATGAATTGATGAATTTTTTGGCGGAACCAATCTCGGCTGTTCCAGGCTTTCCCGCAACACTTACATAGGGGACATTTATCCCGGTAACCGTACCACTGCGGACGGCATCGCGCATCCCCTCGCGCGCAACTTTAAAATATGAAACAGGGAGGGGAATTAAGGTCTGGGGGAATATAGACTCCGGATTACACGCAATGTGCGGGGTCACGAGCACTCCGTCATTTGAAATACTCGCAATGGCGCGAACGATTTGGACTGGTGTCGTCTGAAAACCATACTGCCCGATTACCGTATGATAGGTATCGCCAATTCGCCATTCATCGCCCTTAAACATTTTCGTTTTCCACTCTGGGCTGGGGATAATCCCCGACTTTTCATCTCCGATGTCTATTCCCGTAGGAGTTCCAAATCCAAACATCCGTGAATATTTCTCAATATTTTTAATACCCATACCTCGCTCTCCTTGATACCCACCGCCAATAACATAGAAATACACATCCGAAGATACAGCGATCGCGCGACGCATATCAACCCAGCCGTGTGCTTTCCAATCATTAAAAACTGATTTAATGTTTGGAAAATAAGGGTTTTGAATAGATATTGAACCGGTACTCAAAATCTCTTTTTCGGGAGTGATTACCCCTTCGGCAAGAGCCGCTATCGCCATAATCGGCTTTATGATTGAACCCGGTGTATAGAGCCCGGAAACGGCACGATTAAGGAAGACTGAATTCTTATCAATTTTATAACTTTGGATAATTCTCTCATCTTTTCCGTTAGAAAGAATAGCGCTACTGTATTCCGGATAGCTCGTCATCGCAATAATCTCTCCCGTATGAACATCCATAAGAGTTCCTACTCCTGCCACATACCCATAATTTCTGACAGTCTCGCCAATAATTGAAAAAAATCTTTCCTGTATGCGCGCATCAATGCATAAACCGAGATCAGCGCCGTCATGAGGGGCCTCAATGATATTACCGGATTGGATATTGCCAAGAGCATCGGTTTCTACAATCTTAAGACCATTCTCACCAGAAAGGAGTTTCTGATAATAATCTTCCGCCCCGTCCTTTCCCAAAAGTTCTTTTTGGTAAAAGTACCCATTCTCATCGCGCTTGGGGTAACTAACATATCCTAGTATGTGCCCAAATCCAGATGATTCAATGTATGAACGACGAAAAGGGAAAGGCCCCTTTTCTGTGGGTTCTCCCGTCGTTTCAGGAGAATTCCACGCAAGAGGGATTCCATTACGGTCATTTATCATTCCTCTCA
>CAYIHV010000023.1:0-9121 GCA_964363315.1 uncultured Candidatus Saccharibacteria bacterium | reverse complement strand
GATATAGGATCGTGCAAAATCACCAAAAAAGAAATGCGCGGTGTTCCCCACTATCTCCTTGATGTTGCAAATCCCATGCAACAATTTTCTGTTTCAGAGTATCATAAACTCGCCAAACGCGCTATTAAAGATATTGTAATGCGAGGTAAATTGCCTATCGTCTGTGGCGGAACGGGATACTATATTCAATCAATAACAGAAAATATCGCATACCCTGTCGTACCCCCAAATGAAACACTCCGCAGAAAACTTTCTTTGAAAAACACGGGTGAGCTCTTCTTAATACTCGCCAAGCTCGACCCAAGGCGCGCGCGCGAAATTGACGCAAAAAACAGAGCGCGCCTCATACGCGCCATTGAAATAGCCACCGCCCTTGGCTCTGTTCCCCACTTGGAAACGAAACGTCCAAGTTGGGACATATTACAAATTGGCATCACTTTTCCCCACGAAATTTTAAAGACAAGAATAGAAAACCGTCTTAAACAGCGTCTTCAGCATGGAATGGTTGCGGAAGCTAAACACCTTCACCAAAAAGGGCTATCTTGGAAGAGAATGCGCGCGCTCGGGCTTGACTATGGCGCGCTCGCGGACTTTCTCACTAAAATCATTTCGCGCGAGAAAATGAAGAACCGTATCGTCCTAGAAAGTGTTCGGTATGCGAAACGACAGATGACATGGTTTAAGCGAGACAAAAAAATCATATGGCTCACTCCTCAAAAACAAACCGCCAAACCGTACGACCTTCTTAATCTCAAAACGACAAAAACGATTGAGAGATTCCTTGCCAATCACAAAACTGTTCACATTACCTCCTTTTAGGTGTAAGATTAAAACAAGAATGAAGCTCCGCACAAAATTCATCATCTTTTTTGGGGCGTTTCTCTTTGCTATTGCGCTCGGGATTTCCTTTTATGCCGAGTATGTTGTGGGGAATGTGTTCAAAGAACAATCGGCAAACAATCTCCGTATCATTGCCGAACAAAGCGCGAGCGCGTACCTCTCCTTTTTAGGAAGCATGAAGGTCCGCGTTCTTGATTGGACATCGGACAATACCCTTAGGGAAATATCCAAGGCGATACTTTCCGCAAAGGAGGGGTCTAAAGAGCGAGCGCTACGCGCGAAAGAATTTGAAACTTATGTGAGCAAGAAGAAGATGCCTTATGACAAGACCATATTTCTCACCGACTTGCTTGATAAAGACGGGATTGTCATCGCCTCAACGCGACCCGAGCGCATCGGGAAAAATGAGAGGGATGAAGAATTCACTCACCGCAAAGCGCATGATTTTGATTCAACGATAAATTCAAAATTTGGAGAAGTGTTCTTTGGAACTATCATATTAGACGGCGATGATTATCCAGACCCTACCCTCAATATAACGGTGAGACTTTTTGATATAGACAAAGATGAAAAGCTCCAGCCCCTTCCAGCCATCCTTCTCGTCTATTACTCCAATGTTAAAGAAATCGCCAATGTGCTCGGGTCTGGCACTAGCGTGTATGCGGGAATACCCGCTGTCACCGGAAGACAGACCGGTAATGCGCTTCTGGAAGGATACAGGACTTCTGATATTTATCTCGTCAACAGCGAATACTATATGGTCACCCCCTCTCGTACCATAAAAGATGTGAGAGTGAAACAAAAAGTTGAAACATTTCCCGTGCGCGAGTGTTTGGAAAACGGGAAGGAAATAAGCGCCGAGTACGACAACTATCAAGGGGTGCGCGTACTCGGCGCTTCAATGTGCTTTCAAAAAGAAGGCATCGTCGTTTTGGTGGAGATTCAAAAAGATGAAATATTCGCGCCACTCACAGCGCTTATAATGTCCACGGCAATCGGTGGAATGGTTGTCTTCATCCTTGGGGTCTTAACCATTTTCTTCTTTATAAAGAAACCCTTTGCGCGCATTAACAATGTTGTTCTTGTCGCAAAACAGGTAGAAAAAGGTAATCTTAATGTATCTATAGAAGTACAGACAAAGGATGAATTGGGATATCTCGCCGCCTCGTTTAACACAATGATCTCTGCCGTAAACAAGAATCAAGGATTCTTACGAGAAGGAAAAGCGCGAAATGAAGCGCTTCTCGCAAGTTTAGGAGAAGGGATGATTGCTACCGATAAATCAGGGAATATTATAGCCATAAATCGCATGGCAGAAAAGATGCTTGGATTGAGTTCTCCGGATGTTATCGGGGAAAAAGCGGTTGACATAATAGAGGTACTGGACGAAAACGAAAAGGAAATTTCCAGAGAACAACGCTCCCTTTTCCACACGGTGGCCACACCATCAACCACTTCAAGCACTATGTTATACCGTAAAAAAAAGGACGGGTACTTTCCCGTAGCAGTTACTGTAACGCCGGTCATACTGGAAGGAAAAATCGTGGGATCTATTGAGATATTCCGGGACATCACCAAAGAAAAAGAGATGGAAAAGACGCGTGGGGATCTCCTCTCACTCGCCTCGCATCAACTTCGCACCCCGCTTTCAGGAACCAAGTGGCTTATTGAGACACTGAGAAACGGGCTAAAGGGGCCACTCTCTGTAGGGCAAAGAGAGTATATTGATGAGATTTACAGAGTCAACGAACGCATGACATCACTTGTTCACGATATGCTTGAAGTCCTTCGCATGGAAGGTGATAATACTCAAATAAAAAATGAGAGTGTTTCAATAAAAGTCCTCCTTTCCACGATGTTTGAGACACTTCATGGAGTAGCAGAAAGCAAAAAAATATCTATCATAGTGCCTGAAAATGCAGACTTCGCCATAAACACCGATCCCTTACTTTTGAGAAATGTTCTTGAAGGTTTAGTGTCAAACGCAATCAACTATTCTGAATCTGGTCGGGAGGTTGTGATAAGTGTTGAGAAAAAGGATTCTGAATTAGTATTTGCAGTGAAGGATTCTGGCATCGGAATCCCTAAAAACGAACAGCGACAGATCTTTGAACGATTCTACCGCGCTTCAAATGCAAAAACTTTTGATACCCGCGGCTCGGGACTTGGTCTTTATATAGTTGCAACATTTGCAAAAAAGATCGGCGCGAAGCTCTCTTTTGAATCTGAAGTGGGAAAGGGGTCTACATTTTTTGTGTACCTTCCTTATACCATCCCCCATTAAGATATCTCTTACAAAAGAAGACCTTGCCTGAAAATATGACCTCGTGTATAATAGAAATTATATCCTTATAATTATAAAATAAAAAACGAGATATGAGTCATATATTAATTGTAGAAGATGAAGAATTCCTCGTGCGCGCGATAAAGGATAACCTTGTGTCTGAAGGATACACTGTATCTGTCGCAATGGACGGAGACGCGGTGTTTGATGAAATAAAGAAAAAGAAGCCATCACTTATCCTTCTTGACCTTCTCCTCCCTAAAAAAAACGGGTTTGATGTGTTGCGTGACATTAAAGCAGACCCTGAATGGCAACTTATCCCCGTCATCATTCTCTCCAATTTTGGCGATGACTCGGAGATTAAGCGCGGGCTCGAGCTTGGCGCAAGCGATTATTTCGTAAAATCTCAACATCCCATACAAGAAGTGATGGACAAGGTGAAAGAATATCTTCAAGGATGAATCAATATCTGACACAAATGATTTTATAAAGAACGGGAGAAAAAAATAGCGCTTCGTGTTAACCTCACGGAAAGCGAGGCAACAAAAATATTCAAACTCATTGAAAATGATGTAGAATCCCTCAACAAAACGAGAAGCACACCAACACCCGCAGATGATGATTTTGCCTCTGAAAAACTTCGCAAGAACATAAAAAAGATGGGTGAATACTTAAAGAAAACAATCGTGAGAACAAAAGAGGATTAAATATTCTCTCTAATATACTTTGAATTAAAAGGGTCTCCGCACTGATGATTTGTCAATAAAAAAAGAGGGTGCCCCACCAATGTATGGTGGGGGCAAACCCTCTTTGTGCCACAAAACTCTGTGGCTTTTCTTACGGCGTAGGCTAATGCCACGACGCCGTTTCCCGCCCAGGGGATATGTACTAGAAACTCATGTCTTGGTGCTTTTCTCCGGAGTACATTCTCCCTGCGTATATATACCCTACCAAAAACCAAATATTCTGTCAATATTCTACTTACCCCAACGCTTCAATAAAAAGTTTTTTCAGTGTTTCTGGATTTGCTGAACCGCGCGAGAGCTTCATCCCTTGCCCGAGAAAAAACTGAAAGACGGCGATTTTACCCCCTTTGTATTCCGCAACAACCGTAGGATTTTCGGCGATAATTTTCGCAACCATTTCCTTAAGAGCCCCTTCGTCATTTTCTTGAATGAACCCTTTTTCTTTTGCGATTATCTCTGGATCTCCCCCTTCTGCATAAAGAATAGCGAGGGTGTCTTTCGCTCCCCGTGATGAAAGCTCTCCTTTCTTAATCATCGTAACAATTTTTACCAAAGACTGACTGGTAATTCCGCCAAAAGAATTGCTTTCTTTCATCCCGTTAGAAGTGGGTACGCGCTGTGTGCCCTCGCGACCTCTAACGGGATTCATCATTCCCATAATATCCGAAGTAATATAGTTTTCAATGAGTGAAACGGACGAGCGATCGCCCCCCGCGCGCATTATTGCATCCTCAAAAAATCCTCCTATTGTTTGATCCGCCATAAAGATTTCAGCATTCTCCGGTTTAACACCATATTCCCGCACAAAACGAGAGCGTCTCTCCCACGGAAACTCGGGCATCTCTTTCATAAGATATTTCTCTTCAAATTCGGGGAGCTCGGAGAGTTTGAGTTTAGGC
The DNA here is from genome assembly GCA_964363315.1 of uncultured Candidatus Saccharibacteria bacterium. Classification (GTDB taxonomy): domain Bacteria; phylum Patescibacteriota; class Minisyncoccia; order Phycocordibacterales; family UBA1550; genus UBA1550. The sequence goes on along the minus strand of CAYIHV010000023.1, from coordinate 4,352 downwards.
AGATCAGGATCTGGGAAATAGCGATAATCGTGCGCGCTTTCTTTTTTGCGCTGAGAAAATGTCGCTTGTTTATTTTCATCCCAGCCGCGTGTTTCCTGCACAATTTCCCCTTCTCCGCCATCAAGGATATTGGTCATTCTCTCTACTTCGTATAGAATAGCGCGCTCTACCGAGCGGAATGAATTTAAATTTTTCACCTCGACTTTGATACCAAGCTCCGCAGTCTTTGATATTGAAATGTTCGCTTCCACGCGCATCTCACCTTTTTCCATATTGGCATCAGAAACACCGAGCGTGCGGAGAAGGAGCTGAAACTCGCGCGCAAAAGCTCCCGCCTCTACAGCGGTCTTGATCACCGGTTTGGTTACAAGCTCCAAGAGAGGCACTCCGGCGCGATTGAAATCAATGAGCGATCCTTTGTCACTGTGTAATGAGCTTGCCGTATCCTCTTCGAGATGAATGCGCTCAATCATAACGCCATTTAAAACTCCGCCTGAAACAAGCGGATATTTATATTGACTGATTTGGTACCCCTTTGGTATATCGGGGTAGAAATAATTTTTTCGATCAAATTCGGTAAAATCAGCAATATTGCCCCCAACCGCAAGCCCCACTTTCAAAATATGTTTAACTGCCTCCCTGTTGATGACTGGAAGTGTTCCCGGATGCGCCATGCATACCGGACAAATGTTTACATTCGGTCGTTTTTCATCCGGATCATTCGCCGAATTGCAAAACATTTTTGTTTTGGTTTTTAATTCAGCGTGAATTTCAAGACCGACAGTTAATGTATAACTCATAAAAAAGGAATTACTTCAACCAAATTTCCTGAGGAATCCCGGATTGTACAATGACCAATTTGAGAGTTCGTGGATGGATTGATTTTTGACCGTGATACTGGATATGTGTTTGTTTCACTTTCCCACCATAAGAACCGATGTAATAAAAGTGACTTCCTCGGGAGTGCGAAAACTGAAATCTATGCTCTTTCAAAAAATCAACAATGTCTTTAAATGTCCAATTGTTGAGACCTCGTGGCATAGTTTTTACGCGAACGCAAGATTAAAATTACCGGAACAGAGCACATAGGGAGATCGTAGTCCCCGCGCGGGAGATCTTTTAATTCTCTTCCCTTGAATCTCTTCCCACATTTGTTCGTACTCGGGCAGAGTGATTTGATTGAGAATATGCGGGCGTAGCTTGAGTTTGCGCGCAGACTCAAGATATCCTTGAACCGCTTCATTTAAGAGAACAATGGCCTCAATTTGAGACGCCGCTTCAACAATGACATTGAATTCTAGCGCAACACCAAAAAAAGTGTCTCTTTCTTTAAAGATCACATACCGCACCGATCCTTTTTGCAAAGTATTCTTAAAAGATTTCATACTCCTATGATACATCAATAGTGGACAAAACTCAACATTCTGTATTTTCTGATTTTGTAGCCGCCGAATTTCCGAAAACCCCCAGTCCGAATCCCGCCCGCATTCCTCCCCAACCCTGCGGGCGGGTTTCGGAACAGATTCAAATTTTTTTTCGCCGACAACTAACTTTTAATTCTTTCTTTTACCAAATCAATAATACCTTTTGGATTTACAATTTTCAAACCCTTTTCATTTACTATCGCACTCTCGTTTATAATTTCTGCAATTTCTTCTCGCTTGATCTTCGGATTGACTTGTAAAATTAAAGCAAATAATCCAGCGAGATAAGGAACAGACCAACTTATTCCGCCTCTTCCGTTATACATATATTGTCCTTCTTTATTCCACAAAGAAGCCATTGTTCTGTAATCCGAGGGAACAATTATTTCTTTTTTTCTTTTGTTTATGTATTCTTCAATTTTCTTTCTTAAATCTATATCAGAAATATTTTCAAGTTCATCTTTTTTTACTTCTCTTAATTTTTTCAGTATCTCATCAATATTTCCTTCGGAAATAATTTTATTCAGTTCTTCATTTCCTTCGTCTTCACGCAACCAAGATAAATAACTTTCAAAATCATTTTTGTTTTCTGGATTTCCACCACCACACCTTGACCAGTTATTCCTTGTTCGTGCAATTCTTTAATTCCAAGACCTGGATTTTTACTTTCTTCTAAAAATTTTTCTGGGCTGAAATTTTTTGGTAACTTTTCTTTTTCTGGCCAAATCGTCTCTGTATCAAATTCTATTGTTTGTAAAACATCAATGGAAATATTTGAAAAATTTTTTTCTGACAAATCCTTACCTCTAAAATCTTCAAAACGAGAAACAACCGTTTCTTTTTCTTGTTTATGCTCAATTTTTTCAAAATTTCCCATAAAATTATTTAATTAAATTTTCAACGCTCACATTTAATACATAGAAAAGGTTATGCCGTTCTTAAAATCTTTACGATTTCATCCTTAAACGACTTTATGTTTTCATCATCAAGGATTGAGATCGTAAAAATTTTAGAATCAGGGCGCGCTTTTTTTATTATCTTCGCCACTTCCACTACTCGTTCTGGCGAAACAGTGTCTGTTTTGGTGAGAATGATGATTTCCTTTTTATTTGCCAAGACCTCATCGTAATTTGAAAGTTCTCTGCGAACAGTCTCATATATAGCCAAAGGATTTTCGTTTTCAAGCGAAACCAGATGCGCGAGTATTTTTGTGCGACGCACATGACGGAGGAATTTATGCCCGAGACCCTTCCCCTCGCTTGCGCCCTCAATGAGTCCCGGAATATCCGCAATAATGAACCCGAAAAACTCACCGAGGTTTGGCTCAAGAGTGGTAAACGGGTAATCCGCTGTCTTTGCTTGCGCTCGCGAAAGAGTGTTTAATAGACTTGATTTCCCGGCATTGGGAAGGCCGATGAGTCCAATGTCGGCAACAATCTGAAGCTCTATGGAAAAATCGGCTTCTTTCCCTTTTGCTCCCGGAATATGCTCTTTCGGAGAGCGGTTGGTCGCGCTTTTGAAATGCTCATTTCCATACCCTCCTCGTCCACCACTGAGCAGTAAAATTTTATCCCCCTCTTTCAATAACGAAACTTCTTCTCCGTTATCTATGTTTTTAATAATAGAACCAATAGGAAGATCGAGAACGAGATCCGCACCCCTTGCCCCGTGAAGACTCTTTTCTCCGCCATCGTCACCCCTTTCTGCGTAAAATTCTTTTTGATGGCGATATTTAGAGAGAATGTGAACATCGCGAACGGCGCGGACGAACACATCACCTCCTTTTCCGCCATCACCGCCGGCAGGCCCGCCAAATTCCTTGCCTTTTTGGTTCAACCAACGCTCTACGCCGTTTCCGCCGTCTCCCGCTTTCATATGAATTTTCATTTCATCAATAAATGCCATTGGGAATTAGTTAAAAGTTTATAAAGTTATTAAAGTTTGTAAAGTCAAACAAAATCGTAAAATCCATAATTGCATTGTGTATTAACTTTATGGACTTTACAAACTTTATTAACTTTCAATTGCGCGCTTTGCAAGTTCTATCGCTCCCTCTTTTGACCCTGCAACTGCCACAAAAAGTTTATTGTGGCAAAAGATTGCATCTGGTACCCCAGAGATAAGCGCAAACTCTGCGTCTTTTCTTCCCGCCCACAAAGAAGGCAAATCTTTTCTATTTTTGAACGAATGAGTATCGTCTCGTATTGCCTCAACTTTCCATTTGCCTTTATTATCTCTATCGGGCTTTACCACAAAAATCGGCTCTGGGTGCGCTCTTAATACCGCATACCACGGATAATGACCTTCAAGGATGATAAGTCGTTTGTCTTCCGCGCGCGCGTACGCTTCTTCGGATAAACGCGCTCCCTCCTCTTCTTCGGAAACAAGTATTATCTCTCTCTCAAGGATTTTCTTTGCCATTTCGAGCGCTTCAAAGAAGCCCCCATCACTCGTACGGGATTCTTTCCACCCCGGACGAAAGGCGGCCATTGCGTCTTGAATAAGATACGGGAACACTTCTCCTTGTCTGTTATACAGGGAGATCCCGTTATCTCCCGCGTCAATCGGCTGAATAAGCCGTTCGTCAATCATTCGCGCCGTGTATGTTGACCCTGTAAGAAGTTCTCCAAATTTCATCCACACGTGACCGCATGATGCGTACAGCATGGCATTATCTCTCTCCCCTGCTCCTCCTCTCTGGTGATGATCAAAACGATCCAGCGACTCATTATAAACACCTCCCACATCTACCATAATATCCGCGTTCTTCCAAAAGTCTCCGTCGCGACTGCGCGCTATTTCAACTTTCCCTTTGTAAAAAATATCGAGCACCGCGCACGCAAAGACTTCGTCTGTGTGAAAACTTCCGCTATGGGTGATTATCTTCTTGGATATTCCTGTGCTCGTGTCGTTCATAGAGATAAGTAA
>CAYIHV010000022.1:0-9158 GCA_964363315.1 uncultured Candidatus Saccharibacteria bacterium | reverse complement strand
TTATCAAAAAACTAAATATCGGTGACATCATCACGGCGAAAGTCGTTGATATGGATAATAAGGACGGGTACATTGAACTCTCCCTTAAGGAAGCGCGTCAAGCTATCATCTGGACTGAAGCGGAAGAAGCGATTAAAACGAAAAAAGAGCTTGAAATTACGGTAAAAGATGCTAACAAGGGTGGTCTCATTGTGGAATGGCAAGGCATCCAAGGATTTCTTCCCGCTTCTCAACTTAAAAGCGAGCACTATCCTCGCATTGACGATGGTGACAAAAACAAGATTTTGAACGAGCTCAAAAAGCTTGTTGGTAAAAAGATGTCAATGATTATCATTTCCGCTTCCCCAAAAGAAGGAAAACTTATCTTTTCAGAAAAGGAACAAGGGCAAGGCGGTATCAAAGAAAAACGCGAGCTTTCAGGGAAATATTCAGTTGGCGATGAGCTCGACGGGGTCATTTCAGGGCTTGTAGACTTCGGAGTATTTGTAAAACTTGAAGATGGGATTGAGGGACTCGTTCATATTTCAGAGATTGGATGGGGGCTCATTAGTGACCCGCGGAAGATATTCAAACTCAATGAGAAGGTGCGTGTGAAGGTCATTGAGATAAAAGACGGGAAAGTTTCTCTTTCTACGAAAGCGCTCAAAGATAATCCATGGAAAGATGCGGATAAGCGTTACAAAAAAGGTGATATTGTAACGGGTGTTGTGATCAAATTCAACCCATATGGAGCGCTCGTCTCTCTTGAGGAGGGGGTTGCGGGGTTGGTCCATATTTCAGAATTTGAGACTGATGAAAATCTCAATAAGACTCTTGAAAACCTTAAAGAAACTATTGAACTTGGTAAAACATACTCTTTCACTATCTCATCCTTTGATTCCAAAGAACAGAAGATGACATTGTCGTATAAGAAATAGTGAAATAGCAGAATATCAAAATAGTAGAATAATGAATAGAAAAGACGGGCATTTTAATGCCCGTCTTTTCTATTCGCATTTCCTGTTAACTATTTGACTATTAACTAAATCAATTTACCTCCCCTGTCGCCCTCTCGCGACCTTCAGTGAGAACAAGGGCGAGGACATCAGCGCCTTTTTTGGTAACTTTTTTTATTATTTCAATCTCCTGCTTTTTAAATGGGCCGATAATAAAATCAAGGAGAGATTTCTCGTCTTTTGGTTTGCGAAGTTTCCCTGATGGAGTTGTCGGGCAAATACCGATACGAAGTCGCGCGAAGGCGGGCGTCTTGAGCGCTTTGATAATGGAGTCCAATCCCTTATGTCCACCTGAGCTTCGGTTAAAAGATATTTTCATCGTGCCCTGTGGCAGGTCAATGTCGTCATATACCACGATTGTTCTTTCGGCATCTCTTTTATTTTTAACAAGCGGTGCGACGCTCTTACCTGAAACATTCATAAGATTATTCGGCTCGATAAGAATGACTTGGTTTTTGCCAATCTCGCCTTTGGAAACGAGCGCGCGCAAACTTTTATCCTCTTTCCATTCGGGGAAATTATTTTCTTTGCGAAAGATTTCAACTACCATACGGCCGGTATTGTGCCGCGTGCCCGCATATTCTTCTCCCGGATTTCCCAACCCAACTATGATATATTTCATGTTTAATAATTATACCACATATTCATCCTTTGCAACAAGTGTCTTATTGTTCTATGATAACAATTACATGGACAAAGAAACAAGCGTCTCTTCATCTCGAGGAGAAATAATAATGAGACACTCTTTTCTTAAAGAAGCATGGGAGACTATTCGTTTTATTATTATCGCGCTTATTATTGTCATTCCCATTCGCCTCTTCATCGCGCAACCCTTTATTGTGTCCGGCGCGTCAATGGACCCAACCTTTGCAGACGGTCAGTATCTTATTGTTGATGAGATATCGTATCGTTTTAATGAACCGGCGCGAGGAGATGTTGTCATTTTTAAATATCCCAAAGATCCTAAAAAATACTTTATCAAACGGATAATAGGGTTACCTGGAGAGAATGTGGTAATCAATGAAAAAGGAGAAGTCTCTGCCCAACAGAAAGGGAGCGACACGATAATCTCCTTAAAAGAGCCCTATGTTCATTTTCCTAAAAATGAACCTTCTCTGCGCGCGCTCGGCGACGATGAGTATTTTGTTATGGGGGATAATCGCGAAGGGAGTTATGATTCGCGGATGTGGGGGCCCGTAAAAAGGAGTCTCCTTATTGGGAAAGCTCTTGTTCGGCTTTTCCCCGTCACTCAAGTGGATATTTTCCCCGGACAATTCAGGCAATAAAAACTAAAAAATTAAAACGACCTGCCCGCCACTGCCTGTCGCTCAAAAGGAACAGTCAGGCGATTGCAGGCGGGAAAACGAAAAAATGAAATGAAAAACGATAAAGAAAAAGCAAAAAAGATAAAAGACGAAGATATTATGAGCCCCAAGGGAATGCGGGACATACAGGGGCGCGAATACTATGATTATCAAGGTTTTTTTGAGAAGGCATCTGAGGTTGCTATCTATTACGGTTTTCGCCCCATTGAAACACCTATTCTTGAGAGAGAGGCGGTATTCACTTCGTCGCTTGGAGTTGGCACTGACATTCGCGACAAGGAAATGTACACACTCAAAACAAAAGGTGGCGATCACCTTGTGATGCGCCCCGAAGGGACAGCCGGAGTGATGCGCGCGTATATTGAGAATGGTATGCAGGCGCTTCCCCAGCCGGTGATGCTTTATTATTACGGTCCATATTTTCGCCACGAAAATCCTCAACGCGGTCGTCTCCGTGAATTTCGTCAATTTGGGTTGGAGGTTCTTGGCTCGTCAAAAAGCATTAATGATGCGCTCATAATCCGCACAATAGTGATCATCTTAACTGAAGCAGGGTTTAAGAATCTTTCCGTGGAAGTCAATTCTATTGGAGACAAAGGATGTAGAGGCCCTTATGTGCGCGAGCTCACGAACTACTACAAGAAACATCTTTCAGCCCTTTGTTCAAATTGCAAAGAGCGCATTAAGTCCAACCCCCTTCGTCTTTTGGATTGTAAAGAAGCTTCTTGTCAGGAAATTAGAATCGGCGCTCCCAACCCGCTCTCTTCCCTTTGTGATGATTGTCGCAGTCACTTCAAAGAAGTTATTGAATATCTTGAAGCGATGGGGATTTCTTATGTGATTAACAATTATCTTGTGCGAGGACTTGATTACTATACCCGTACCGTGTTTGAGATTATGGATGTTACAACAGATGAACAAGGAAAAACAAATTCTCTTGCTCTTGCGTCGGGAGGGCGCTACGATCTCCTCGCGCGAAATCTTGGTTCAAAAAAAGATGTTCCTTCGGTGGGGGGCGGCATCGGTGTTGACCGTGTTATTCAGTCGCCATCTCATAAGTCTATTGATCCGCGTATTCTCAAAAAACCGAAAGTGTATTTTATTCAGCTTGGAAGCGAAGCGAAATTGAAAAGTTTTGGGATCATTGAAGTGCTTCGCAAGGCGCATATTCGCATCGCGCAGTCGCTTTCAAAAGACGGACTTGGCCAACAGCTTTCCATTGCGGAAAGAACTGGCGCGGCATACAGCATCATTTTTGGACAGAAAGAAGCGATTGACGACACGGTCATTGTCCGCAATATGAGCACGCGTTCTCAAGAGACAGTAAAGCTCGCAGACCTCACCGATTTCGTCAAACATTTGAAAGATGAACTCTGGTAATACCAGCGACACATTTTATCTTAGAAAACCCCCTTGTATCGTTTGCGCATTAAATATATTTATGTTAGATTGGACCATATGTCAAAAGTAATAATAGAGGTCAAAAAGAATAATAACGAAAACTCCATTAGTCTCATTCGTCGTTTTACGAAACGCGTGCAGGGGGCAGGAGTTCTTCGTCGCGTACGCTCTCTCCGTTGGGCCACGCGCAAGCCGTCACCGTTCAGAGCAAAAAAAAACGCGCTTGTTGTGCTTGCAATGCGTAGAGAATACGAACTTCTGAAAAAGCTCGGTAAACTTCCTAAAGAAGAAAAAAGGGGGGGTCGCTAGCATTAGATTTTAATGTCATTCATCATTAAAAATTTTACAAAAAGCAAGCTTCCTCGCTTGCCTTTTGTAAAAATGGCGATTAAGGTGCTTGGTGATGGATACGAGGGTTCTTTGGTTGCGGTAAGCTCTCGCCGCATGCGTGAACTCAACCGCGCCTATCGAGGAAAGGATAAAGGAACCAATATCCTTTCCTTTCCTCTTGGAAAAGATGATGGTGAGATATTTCTCGATATTGCAAAGGCGCGTCGCGACGCGCCTTTGTTTGGTCGATCCCCCTCCAATTTTATCGGCTTTCTTTTCATCCATTCACTTTTTCATTTGAAAGGTTTTGATCATAGTAGTACAATGGAGAAGCAGGAGAAAAAAATCCGCGCGCTTTTTAATATATGATGGATATGTGACACACATACGATTCATATACATATTATAAATTGAATCTATGCGCCCACCCATTAAACAAATAGCTACAGGAATAGATGTCGGTACCCATTCTACTCGTGTGGTTATTATGGAACAGAACAAGGGTGGCGTTCCTCGTGTTATAGGTACTGGTATTTCAGAAACATTCGGACTTCGCCACGGATATGTTGTTGGCAGAGAAGATGCAATGAAGAGTATCAAATCCGCAATCGTTGATGCTGAAAAGATTGCAGGGATTAAAGTGAAGAATGTGCTCCTGTCGATTGGCGGGGTGAGTTTGGAGTCGGTGATTTCTCATGGATCCACCACGATTTCCCGCGTCTCTGGAGAAGTTACCGGGCAAGATTTAAAGAAAATAGAAGAGGAGGCAGAGGAGAATCTCACACATATCGCCAATAAGAAGATCATTTATCGTACTCCACTTCGGTATAAACTTGACAACAAAGAGGTTTTGGGAAGCCCATGCGGGATGATAGGGAATAAGCTCGAAGTCAAGATGTTTTTTGCCACTTGTCTTCTGCATCATTTGAACGATATTGTAAATATCATTGAAGATTTGGGGATTGAAGTCTACGAAGTGGTCCCTTCTCCTATTGCGGCAGGACAGATTGCTCTCACCAAAAAACAACGGATTGTCGGTTCGGCATTAGTGAATATTGGCGCTGAGACCGTATCCATTGCTGTTTTTGAAAATGATATGCCCAGCTCGCTTCAGGTCTTTCAGCTTGGTTCCACTGACATCACTAATGACATTGCCATTGGACTAAAAATACCTCTTGAAGAAGCGGAGAGGATGAAAATAGAGAGTGGTGGAAATGCTCACATAAAGGAAAAACGCTCACGGACGCGCTCCAAAAATAAATTAGACGAGATCATTGAGGCGCGTTTGTGCGATATTTTTGAACTCGTTGAATCCCATTTAAAGAAGATAGGGAGAAAAGGACTTCTTCCCGCGGGTGTCATCCTTACGGGAGGAGGATCGGGAATCGCTACGATTGAAGATACTGCAAAAGCGGTGCTCAATCTGCCTTCTTCTGTTGCTCGCCCAGTCCTATTGAGCGCGAATAAGCATTCGGTCAAGGATTCTCTGTGGCTTGTTGCATACGGACTTTGCCTTTATGGATTTCACAAACCAAAAGAACCAAATAACACGAACATTGATGATATTATAGAGGCTTTTAAGGGCTGGATGAAGCCATTCTTGCCATAGTGGTAGAGAATAGAAAATGGAATTATAGAAAGTTTTGTTGAATTTGTACAATTTCCATTTTTTTGGTATTCTGTGAGTATTCTTAAAGAGATTTTAATAGTTTAAAGATAACAGAAATACAAGTATGCCAAAGATTGAACCTGAAGTAGAAGCATTTGCCCGCATTAAAGTCATAGGCATTGGCGGTTCTGGAAAAAACGCGGTGAATCATATGATTAACTCAAAAATCAAGTGGGTTGAATTTATCGTTATGAATACTGATGCGCAGGATCTTCATCACTCTCTTGCTTCAAAGAAGATACATATCGGCAAGAATCTTACGCGGGGGCTTGGCACAGGGATGAACCCTGAAATCGGTCGCAAGGCGGCGGAAGAAACAAAGGAAGAGATTCAAGGTGTTCTTAAGGGGGCAGACATGGTATTCATCGCTTGTGGTATGGGAGGAGGAACAGGAACTGGCGCGGCGCCCATTGTTGCCGGTATTTCCAGGGAGCAGGGCGCGCTCACTATTGGCGTGGTAACCAGACCGTTTTCGTTTGAGGGAGCGCACCGAAGTAAAATTGCCAACCAAGGACTTGATGAGCTTCGTAAGCAAGTTGATGCGCTCATTGTTGTTCCCAACGATAAGATAATAAGCACCACCGATAAAGATACCACCTTCAAGTCCGCTTTTATGCTCTGTGATGATGTTCTTCGGCAGGCAGTTGAGGGGCTCTCTGACCTTATTACGACGCCGGGGGTCGTCAATGTGGATTTTGCTGACATCCGTTCCATTCTCTCCAATGCCGGTTCGGCGCTTCTCGGCATCGGCTCTTCAACAGGAGAAAATCGCGCGCAAGAAGCGGCGCTCATTGCGATTAACTCTCCACTTCTTGATGTTTCAGTGGCGGGAGCGAAAGGAATTCTTTTTGCTATTGCCGGTGGAGATGATCTCCGTATGCACGAAATCCAAGAAGCCGCAAAAGTCATTACCGATTCAATAGACCCTGAAGCGAGAGTCATCTTTGGCGCTATTCGTGATGAAAAACTTAAAAAGAATGAGATAAAGATTACGGTCATTGCGTCGGGCTTTCCCGAAGGGCATGACAAGAAGAACATTCTTCCCGGATCAACAAAGACGCAAGGTTCTTCTCAAGAAATAATTCGCGAGAAACGCGAGATCCATAATAGTTTTATTGAAAATGCACCCAATAAAGACGAAACTGTTCATAATGAACAACAAAAGGCGGTCAATATAAAAAAAGAAAAAGAACCCGTTGCCGTCATTGACCTTGAAAATGAAATAAATGAAGAATGGAGCGCTGTCCCCGCTTTTCTTCGCCGTTCCAAAAAGAGTTAATCGTTTGATCTTATTCCTATGGAAATTCTTTACGATCTCATTATCGTTGGTGGAGGTCCTGCGGGAGCGGCGGCAGGCGTGTATGCCGCACGGAAACGCCTGAAGTCAATTCTTATTACGGGAGAGTTTGGCGGGCAATCGTCCGTTTCCACTGAAATTCAAAATTGGATTGGCACGGTCGCGATTTCCGGCAGTAAACTTGCTACCGATCTTCGCGCTCATGTAGAAGCGTATGCTGGAAATGTTCTCACTGTCAATGAAGGAGAATATGCAAAGAGCGCGATGAAGAATGACAACGGTATTATTACGGTTACTACGGACAAGGGAGTATACAAGGCGCGCGCGCTTCTCGTGGCGACAGGGAGTCACCATCGTAAAATTACTGTTCCCGGCGCGGATATTTATGAACATAAAGGTATTACCTATTGCGCATCGTGCGACGGTCTCCTCTTTTCCGATATGGATGTCGTTGTTCTCGGCGCGGGGAATGCGGCGTTTGAAACGGCTTCTCAACTCCTCGCCTATTGTAAAAGTGTAACTTTACTCCATCGTGGAGATGCTTTTCGCGCAGACCCCATTACCGTAGAAAATATTTGCGCGAATCCAAAGATGCGCGTGATCAAAAATGCAGAACTCCTTGAGGTCAAAGGCGGAGCAATGGTTTCTTCTCTAGTATATAAAGATAAAATTACCGGAAACATCAAAGAGATTCCAACACATGGTATTTTTGTTGAGATTGGACAAATTCCCAATACTTCATTTGTAAAAGATGTTGTCGCTATGAACGAACAAGGGCAAATTGTCATTGACCCGCGCACACAAAAGACGAATACCCCGGGTATCTGGGCGGCAGGCGATTGCACGGATATCCTTTACCACCAAAACAATATAGCCGCAGGAGATGCTGTCCGCGCTCTTGAGAATATTTATCATGAGATACATTCTAGGTAGAGAAGCGGTGAGGACTCGGTCACAAGTTACTAAGCGTACGAGGATAGCATAATCCTGTGTGCGTTAAGCACTCGCGACACTGAGTCGGTAACTATCACCCATCACTTAACGCCTATTTGGTACTATAGTACCAAATAGGCGTTAAGTGATGGGTGCCCATGCGTCTTTTGAGCTTCTTATTACCTCCTTTGAAATTCATTTTACTCATAGTTAATTTAGAGACACTTTTTGTGCCTTAATTTTTTGACCAAAAAATTTACTACCTAACAACACGAATTTTTTCGTTAAATCGGTTGAGTAAAAGCGTATGATCTTATTTTTACCAAGTTTTTGCTCAATTTCCGGGTGTTTTTTTAGGTAGCTTTTCAATTTTTTAGGAACAACTTTTGCTTCCGAAATAATTGTTATATCTGAGCCTATTATTTTTCTAATTTGATTTTCTAAAATCCCATAGTGAGTACAGCCCAGAATTAACGTATCAATGCCTTTATTTTTAAGTGGTTTAAGGTAGTTTTCCAAAATAATTTTTGCCGCTTTTGAATTTTGTTCACCTGCTTCTACAATAGGGACAAGCAAAGGACAGGGATTTTGGAAAACTTTGATTTTAGGATTGATTTTTGTTAACTCCCTCACAAATGTGCCGGAGTGTACTGACCCCTCCGTTGCAATTACTCCGATCTTCTGATTTTTTGTTCTGACAATAGCTTCTTCGGTGGCGGGAATGAGTACTCCCAAAACTTTTTTATTCAAATAATGTTTTGGTAGATATTCTTGTTGAATTTTACGGAGCGCATCACTAGAAGCCGTGTTACAAGCAAAAATTATAAGTTCGCAATTATTTGCAAATAGAAAATCAACCGCTTGTTTAGTAAATTCGTAAATCACTTCTTTGGAACGTGTTCCGTAAGGCGCGCGCGCGGTATCTCCTAAATAGAGATAATTATAAGCAGGTAGCTCTTTTGCTATTCCCCGTAATATATCAATTCCGCCAAAGCCGGAATCAAACACGCCTATAAATTTTTGCTTGCTTATTGGCATAATTATTTCAATAACTCATCCACCGAAACATCAAGGACATCATTTTTTCTGTGTTTTTTCCTTGTTTTGTGTCTTTACTATACCAAGTTAGAACCTATTTTCAAAATCGGTAATCACTAGCGTTCCCCCGCGCGTGCTACGCACGCCTCTGTGCGAAGCACAGAGCTTTC